>CADEGB010000105.1 GCA_902826755.1 uncultured Gemmatimonadota bacterium | reverse complement strand
AAACCGGCGTCGACGCGACCGCGGCCGGTCTCCGCGATCGTGACCCCGAGGTGCGGATCATCGCCGCGTGGGCGCTGGGGCAGATCGAATCGGCGCGCGGGGTTCGCTACCTCACCCCCGTCCTCAAGGACGCCGACGAAGACGTCCGGGTGGCCGCGGTCTGGGCGCTGGGCGAGATCGAGAGCGCCGAGGCCATCCCGGCCCTCGAAGCCGCCGAACGGGACGAGTCCAACTCGGTCCGCCGGGCGGCCCGCTGGGCTCTCGGCCAGATGGACGACGATCACGCCGTCAAGGTCCGGGTCCGGCCCCGAGTCCGGGCGCCGAACTGACGCTACCCCCCGGGCGCCCGAGCGTCCCGGCCGGCTGCCCGAAGCCGGCAGATTCGATCCCGAGCCGACGAAGCAGGTGGCCTCGATGACGAGAGCCACCTACCTTCGTATTCGACCTCGCCTCGCCATTCGATGCCCCCGGCCTGCACGATCGTCAACGTCGGCTATCGCTCCACCAACTTCTGGGTGGTCAGCGCCGGCCGGTCGCGACTGCTGGTCGATCTTGGCTGGCCCGGGATGTTCGGAGCGCTTCAGGCCGCGCTGCACCGGCTCGACGTCCCCCTCGCCGAGATCACCCATGGCCTGGCCACCCACTATCATCTCGATCACGCCGGGGCGGCCCAGGACCTCAAGAACCGGGGCATGCGATTGATCGTCACCGAGGAACAGGTCGACGCCATCCCGGCCATGAAAGCCCACATCAAGCCGACCGACGGGTACACCGACATCGTCCTCCACGACAATCTGGTCATTCGCTGTGACGAGAGCCGCGACCTGCTGGCCCGCCTCGGACTGGCCGGACGGATCATGCCGACCCCGGGCCACTCCGACGACTCCGTCTCGCTGGTTCTCGATTCCGGCGAGACCTTTACGGGTGATCTGACGTTGCCCGCCATGGCCACCGACGAGGCGGCCGAGCAGATTCGGGCCAGTTGGCAGGCGCTCCGAGCCGCGGGCGCCCGCCGCGTTTTCCCCGGCCACGGATCGCCGTGGTCGCTCCAATAGCCGCCGGGTTCTCCTCATGACCAAAGGTTTCGCGTCCACCAACGACCTCGCCGCCAAGACGATTTCGTTCACCGAGCTCGCGCCCGGCCGCGCCTACGCCTACACGGCGCAGGGCGACCCGAACACCGGCATCGTGATCGGCGACGACGGCGTGATGGTGATCGACACCCAGGCCACGCCCCAGATGGCCGCCGACGTCATCGCCCGGGTTCGGCAGGTGACCGACAAGCCGATCAAGTACGTGGTGTTGACCCACTATCACGCGGTCCGGGTCCTCGGCGCCAGCGCCTATCGTGCCGAGCAGATCATCGCGAGTGCCCCCACCTTGGAACTGATCCGGGAACGGGGTCAGCAGGACATGGACTCGGAGATCGGCCGGTTTCCGCGGCTGTTCCGCGGCGTGGACACGGTGCCCGGTCTGACCTGGCCCACCCTCGTCTTCGATCGAAGTCTGACGGTGATGATGGGGAGTCTCGAGGTCCGGATCATGCTGGCCGGCCGGGGTCACACCCGGGGGGACACGATCGTCTGGCTGCCTAACGAGAAGGTGCTCTTTTCCGGTGACCTCGTCGAATACGGCGCCACTCCCTATTGTGGCGACGCCCATTTCACCGACTGGCCGGCCACGCTCGACTCGCTGGCGGCGCTCGGCGCCGGAAGCCTGGTGCCCGGCCGGGGCGACGCGCTCACCACCTCGGCGCTCGCCGCCGAAGCGATCGGGCAGACCCGGGCCTTCGTCACCGATCTGTTTGCCGCCGTCTCGGCCGGTGCCGCGGCGGGCCGCGGCCTCCGGGAGATCTACGCCGACACGATGACGGCGCTCCGCCCCCGGTACGGGTCCTGGGTCATCTTCGACCACTGCATGCCGTTCAACGTCTCTCGCGCCTTCGACGAGGCTGGTGGGATCGATCATCCCCGGATCTGGACGGCCGAGCGCGACCTCGAGATGTGGCGCCTGCTGGATCAGGGCCGATGACCGCACCCGACCGCCGGCCCCGGTTTCCCTACCGGCGGACCGCCGATCAGGACGCGCCCGCGCCGATCCGCCGGCCGGTTGTCATCGTCGGCGGTGGCATGGTCGGGCTGACGCTGGCGTTGGAGTTGATCGCGGAGGGCATCCAGCCGGTGGTGCTCGAGCGGAACGACACCGTGAGCGACGGCTCCCGCTCGATCTGCCAAGCCAAGCGAAGCCTCGAAATCTGGAACCGGTTTGGCGGGGTGGGTGACCGGATCCGGGCCCGAGGCGTGACCTGGAACACCGGCAAGGTCTTCTTCCGCGACGCCCTCCTCTACGAGTTCAACCTGCTGCCGGAAGGTGGGCATCAGATGCCCGCCTTCGTCAATCTCCAGCAGTATCTGGTCGAGGAACTGCTGATCGAGGAGCTTCGTCGGGTCGGGGCGGACATTCGCTGGCTCCACGCTGCTGGCCCCATTGCCCAGTTCGACGACCATGTGGTGGTCGACGTGGCCACACCCGAAGGAAACTACCGGCTGGAGTGCGACTGGCTGATCGCCTGCGACGGTGCCGGGAGTGGGATTCGGAAACAATTGGGCCTCACCCCCGAGGGCGAGGTCTTTCCGGACAAGTTCCTCATTACCGACGTGAGGATGCGGGCCCCGTTCCCCGCCGAGCGGCGGTTCTGGTTCGAGCCGCCGTTCCACTCGGGGCAGACGGCGCTGCTCCACCGCCAGGCCGACGACATCTGGCGGATCGACCTCCAACTTGGCCACGACGCCGACGTCCAGGTCGAGCGCGACCCGGCCCGCGTCACCGAGCGGGTCCGCCGAATGCTGGGCCCCGACATCCCGTTCGACCTGGTCTGGACCAGCGTCTACGTCTTCCAGTGCCGGACCCTCGATCGTTATGTCTACGATCGGGTGATCTTTGCGGGCGACAGCGCGCACCAGGTGTCGCCGTTCGGCGCTCGCGGCGGCAATGCGGGCGTGCAGGACGCCGACAACCTGGCCTGGAAGCTGGCGCGGGTCATCCGGAACACGGCGGGGCCCGGGCTCCTGGATTCTTACCAGGTCGAGCGGATTGCCGGCGCCCGCGAGGACATCCTCCATTCGACCCGGGCCACCGATTTCATGACGCCCCGAACGGCGGCCAGTCGGGCCATGCGCGATGCCGCCCTCCTGCTGGCGCGGGACGATCCCAAGTACCGCGGGCTGATCAACTCGGGCCGGCTGTCCGTCCCTACCCACGTTCCCGACTCGCCGCTCAACACCGCCGATCGGGAGGGCTTTGCCACGCGACTGGCCCCGGGTTCACCCGCAGTCGACGCGCCGGTGCGGACGGCGGATGGACCGGGCTGGCTCCTCGACCATTTGGGCGGGTCGTTTTCGCTGCTCGTGGCGGACGCCGGCCGCAATCCGCTCCCGGAATCGATGACGGTGCTCGGCGAACGTGTTCGGGTCGTCCGGATCGGGCGGGCGGGTTGCCGCGACACCGACAATCTGGTCGCGGCCCGCTACGACCTTGCGCCGGGCACCTGCTGCCTCTTCCGTCCCGACCAGTACCTCGCGGCCCGAACCCGAGAGTTCGATCGGGGCTGGATCGAGGCTGCCGTCTCCAACGCCCTGGCCCGACCATGACCGAGCGTCGTTCGACCCCCGCCTTTTCCGATGCGGACGCCTCGTATGCCGCGCTCGTCACCGCCCTCGAATCCGTCGGCGACGCGCGGGCCACCGAGTTCCTCTCCCGGCTGGTGCTGCTGCTTGCCGCCGACGTCGGCGATCACGCCCGGATCGAGGCGGCGATTGCGGCGGCGGTTGCGGGTATCGGTGTCCCTCCGCCTCCCTGACCCTCAGTCCGACCGGAGCACCTCGCTTGGCGCGGCCCGACTGGCCCGCAGCGCGGGGATGAACGCGGCCACCGCGGCCGTGGCCAGGACGAGCACCGGCACCGCCACGAACGTGACCGGATCGACCGGCGCCACCTGGTAGAGCAGGGTGCGCATCGCCCCTGTCAGCGCCGTGGCGACCGCCAGGCCAATGGCAATCCCGATCAGCGTCAGCTTGACCCCATGGCGGAGGACCAGCCACCGGACCTGCCCCGCCCCCGCGCCGAGGGCCAGCCGAATCCCCAACTCGCGGTAGCGACGCCGGACCAGCTGGGCCACCACCCCGTACGTCCCGACCAGCCCGAGCACCAGCCCCACCACGGCGAAGGCGGCGATCAGCACCATCAGGAAGCGGTCCCGACCAAGGGACGCCGCCCGAACGTCTTCAAGCGTGCCGATCGACGTGATCGCGAGCGCCGGATCGATGCCCGCCACGATCCGCCGAACCGCCGGTCCCAACGGGGTGGGCGGGCCCTCGGTCCGGACCACCAGGATCATCGCGCGCCGTGGCTCCTGGTCCACCGTCGCGAACACCTCGGGGCGAGCGGGCTCGGCGAGCGAGTGCTGACGCTCGTCGCCGATGACGCCCACGATGGTCCGCCAGAGGGCGGTGGAGTCGGGCGTCCGGGAAAAGGTGATCCGGTTTCCGATCGGATCCTGACCGGGAAAGTGGGCCCGGGCAAAGGCCTGGTTCACGACCACCGTCATCGGCGCAGCGGCGCGGTCCTGATCACCCAGCATCCGGCCGGCCAGCAGCGGCACCCGCATCACCTCGAGGTAGCCGCCGCTCACCTCCCGGTGGAGAATCTCGGTCCCGGGCGCGGTCGGCTCCCGGCCCGCGATCGCGAACTCGCTGCTCCACGACGGCGGGCCGAGCGGAACTTTCGACACCACCGCGGCCGCGACCACCCCGGGCTGACTGGCCGCTTCCCGCCGGAGCCGGTCGAAGAAGCCGACCAGCCGGGCGGTGCTGTCGTACCGCACTCCCGGCAGCGCGATGGCCACCCTGAGAACCCGACGGGGGTCGAACCCCGGCTCGACCCGCTGGAGCTCGACGTAGCTCCGTGCCAGGAGGCCGGCTCCCAACGTCAGCGCCAGCGCCAGGCCCACCTGGACGACGAGCAGACCGTCGCCGAATCGGCGCGATCGGGCCCCGCCGCTCGCGGTGCGGCTCTCGCCGCGGAGCGCGTCGGCCGGGACCCGCCGTTCGCTCCACCAGATCGGCGCCAGCCCGAAGACCACCGCGCACGCTGCTGTGATACCGAGGGCATAGCCAAGGACGCCCCAACTGGTTCCGCTGGCGGCCACCGGGAGCATCCCGGCCGGCTGGAGCGACGTCAGGACCCTGGTCCCGGCGAGGCCTAACGCCAGGCCAGCCGCGCCGCCGATGCCCGCCAGGACGGCGCTCTCGGCCAACGACTGCCGGACGAGACGGCCCCGGCCGGCTCCGAGGGCCAGCCGAAGCGCCACCTCCCGCTCCCGAGCAGCCGCTCGGACCAGTCGGAGATTGGCGATGTTGGCACAGGCAATCAGGAGGAGCACCGCCACCGCGCCGAGGAGAATGAGGAGCGGAAGCCGGGTCTTGCCGACCATGAAGTCGTGGAGCGGGGTCAGGCCCGCCCCCATCCGCGTGTTGGTCTCGGGATATTGCCGCTGCAGTCGGGCCACCACGACCTGGAGCCCGGCGTTCGCGGCCTCGGGTTCGATACCCGGCGACAGCCGCGCCACCACGCGGAGCCAATGGGCGCGCCGGAACCAGGTCTGGGCCCGGTTCCCGGCCGGCCACCCCATTGGCCGCCAGATGTCGGGGTCGACGCCGGGCACGAAGAAGGTCCGGGGCAGCACCCCCACCACTTCGCTGGCCTGGCCCGAGAGCTGAATCGTCCGACCGACGATCGTCGGATCGGCCTGGAAGCGTTCCCGCCAGATCCGGTCGGTGAGGACCACGGTCGCGGCGCGGCCCGTCTGCCAGGTCTCCTCCTCCAGGAGAAGCCGGCCGAGCGCCGCGCGGACCCCAAGGACGCTAAAGAAATTTCCGGTTACCCGCCGCTCCTGCAGCAGGATCGGCTCGCCGAAGCCGGTCAGCGTCGATGCCTCGGGGAAACTCGCGTACCCCGCCACGTCGGCGAAAACGCCGGCCTGCTCCCGCCAGTCGAACAGATTGGCGGGAGCCGCGTCTTGCTGGTACCACCCGAAGTTGGGGTTCTCCTCCCACAGCGCCACCAGCCGGCCGGGATCGGCAAAAGGCAGCGGCTTGAGGAGGACCGCGTTGACGACGGAGAAGATGCTGGTGTTGGCGCCGATCGCGAGGGCCAGCGTCAGGATGGCGGCCCCCGCCAGGCCCGGGCTCTGCCGGAGGCTCCGCCCGCCAAGGCGAACATCGGCCTTGAGGTCGCTGAGCCAGTCGCGCCAGCGCGCCCGGCGGGCCCGGTGGCCGCTCGCGCGGCGCACCCGTTCCCGCGCCTCGGCCGGTGGAGCGCCCAGCCGGGCCAGGGCCGCGCTCCGCGCGGCCTCCGGGGTGCTGCCCCGGGCCATCAGGTGGCGGACCTCTTCGTCGAACATGGCCGCAAGTTCGCGATCCGCGTCGGACACGCTCTCGTCGGCACGGTGGAGGTCGAGGCGAAACAACCGGCGCACGCCTGCGCGGATCTCGTCGCCCCTCATCGGGTACCTCGGGGGGAGCCGGCCCGGAACTCGAGCAGGGATGCCAACGCGGCGACGCTCTGTTGGAGGCTGGCCGTTTCGGCTCGAAGGTGGACGCGCCCCGCCTGGGTCAGGCTGTAGTAGCGGGCCCGCCGGTTGTTCTCGGTGACGCCCCATTCGCCGACCAGGAGCCGCCGCTCTTCGAGTCGGTGGAGGGCCTGGAGCAGGGCGGGGGCCTCGATCGGGATCTCGCCGCCGGAGCCATCCTCGATCCAGCGGGTGATCTCGAAGGCATGACGGGGACCGGCGCTCAGCGCTTTGAGAACGAGGGCGTCGAGGGTTCCTTTGAGCAGTGCCATGGGGCTCTCTAGTAAGAAACTTACTAAAGATACTACCTGGGTCGGCGCGCGCAATACCGCCGCCGGACCGGCGCCTCGAACCGGAACCACACGCCCCCTGCCGGGAGGCCGTATGATCGTTCGCACCACCCTCGTCGTGTTCGCCGTGTCGGCCGCGGTCCTCCTCGAGTCACCCGGTGGGGCGGTGCCCCCGGTGCGCCCGGCGCCCGGTCCGACCGATCATCACGTCCACGTCATGAGCCCCAGCCTGGTGGCTGACTGGAAGAGCCTCGGCGTTCCGTTTTCCCGGCCCGATTCACACTACACCCGGGTCGGGTCGTTGTTTCGCGGACCGACCCCGCTCGGGGCCGCGGTGTTGGTGCCCATGGGGCACCTCTATGGGACCGATGACTTCCGCCAGGCGCTTCGGTTGTCGGTCGAGGAGGAGGAGGCGCGGGTCGGCCGCGAGAACGACTACGTGGCCGCGGAAGCCCTCCGTCACGGCGGGAAAGCGGTCGGCCTGTGCACGGTTCCGGCCCTCCGTCCCTACGCCCGCCGGGAACTCGAGCGCTGCGCGCTCCAACCGGGGATCGGCGGCGTGAAGTGGCACTTGGCAAGTTCGGGTGTCGACCTTCGCGATCGCGGTCATCTCGAGGCGCTTCGGGACCTGGCGCGCTGGGCGGAAGCGCGGCAACTCCCGGTGCTGCTCCATCTCGATCCGCAGCGGCGCGGCACCGATTCCAGTCACGTCCTGGGGTTTCTCCGGACCGTGCTCGAGCCGCATCCCCGGTTGACCGTGGTGATCGCGCACCTCGGCGGCAGTGGTGGCTATGGGCCGTGGACCCGAACGGTGTTCCGAACCGTCTCGCGATGGCGGGCCGCCAGCCCTAATCGTTCGAACCTGCATTTCGATCTATCCGCGGTTCTACTCGAACGGGAATCGGAAGGGGTTCCAGCCACGACCGCCGTGGAAGCCGCGCAGCTGGCGGCCGACCTTCGAGAGGCGGGCTGGGCGGGCGTGGTGTTCGGGAGTGATTTCCCGGTATTCGATCCGGGGCGCGGCCAGCAGCATCTTCGCGAGCGGCTTCGGCTCGCGGATGACGAGGCGGCCCGGATCGTCGCCGGGGTGCCGCAGTTCTTCGCGGCCCGGAAGCGCTAGGGTCGGGGGCGGCTCAACGGGGATCGATCCGAGTCGACGCGGTGATGGCGGCCTGGATCGCCGCGTCGGAAACGGAGCCAGCTTGGAGAACCGCCGCGGTCAGCCAAAGCGCCGACCGCAATTCGAAGACGACGGTTCGCCGCATGGCGGGGTCCGTCGGGACGGTAAACGGAGCGAGCGCCACCACGACTTCAGCCAGATGATCCGGGCCGCCGAGCGGAACGTCCACGTCAGCGGACAACGTTGTTCCCCCGACGACCGAGCCGGCCTTGAGCCGGGCGGTGACCCCGTCGAGAACCAGCCGGACCTGACTGAACGGCCCCAAGGGCGTGTCCTGCTCGCCGTGCGCCGACGTGGCTCCCGTGGGGGACTGGATTTGAACCGTCACCCCGTTCGGAGAGCCGAGATCCACCCAGCTGACGCCGTCCTCGGAGAACGACACCACGACGTTCCCGGCCAGGGAGCCGGTGACCGTTGGGGTGGCTGTCGGTGAATCGGCCACGATTCCTTCGGCCCGACCGCTGGCGGACGCAACCGGATCTTCGCATCCGACCAGGGAGAGTGCGGTGACGAGGACGGACCAGCGAGCAACTCGTTGCATTTGCGGGCTCCACGATCGGGCTGGAACGTGGAGGAGACGACTGGCCCCCGACGGGCCACACAGGCTACAGGCGGCGGCCGGCCGCGGAGGCCTCGATCAGACGCTCGAGGCGTCGGAGCCGGGTGGGCTCGGTCTTGGCCGTCGCCACCCAATAAATGCAGGTCTGTCGATAAGAGGGGGCCTGGAGTTGAAAGAAGGCCCAGGCTCGTCGCTTGGACTCGAATCGAGCCAGGTGTACGGGGTCGAGGGTTGCCTCATGCCGTTGTTCGTATGCGTAGATCTGCGACTTGGCGGCCGTCCGACGGGCGAACGCCGCGCGCCCGGCCGGACGCATCACGCCCTGTCGTTCGAGCTCGGCGATCTTGGCGATGTTGACGGCGCTCCAGTTGCTGCCCGGCCGCCGCGGGGTGAAGCGGATCGTGTAGCTGCTGTCATCTCGGCGCTTCCGGACTCCGTCGATCCACCCGAAGCACAACGCCTGGTCGACCGACTCCGACCAGGTGATGCTGGGGCGACCGGCATCGACCCGATAGAACCCGACCAGGAGTTCGGCGGCGGTTTCGTGGTTGCGTTCGAGCCAGGCCCGGAACGCGGCCGGGGTGGGGAAGAAGGTCGGTTGAGCCACCCAAGAAAGTAGCGGGCGGAACCGCGCCGGGAAAAGAGAGCTGGACAACCGCCGAAGCCGCCGCCCGGATGGGCGGCGACGTCAGCGCAGCGGGGGGAGGGTGGAGCCCATCCATTGGCCGATCTGGGCCTGAATCGTGGCGTCGAGGAGGATGGCCTTCCCAACGGCGGCCACCCGTCCCGTGTGGAGGGCCACGACGGTGCGAACCCCGTCTCGCACGATCCACATCGGTCCGCCGCTCATCGATTTTGCCGAGTCGAGGTCGTGGTGAACCAGGTGTCCATCGGGCACCGTGGTTGCCCGGATCGTTTCCCTGACGGCGCCGCCGTCCGTCGGGACCTCCCGCGTGCACTCGTCAATCCGGATCGGAACGCCGAGTCGGCCGAGGCTCCGGAACATCAGACGGGCTTGCCGGTCGCGGGTCGCGGGGTAGCCGGCCAGGTTGACCGGGAGATTGGCCGCGGTGGCGAGCGTGACGGGCGTCAGGGAAAATCCGCCGACGGTCGCGGCGCGCGCCAACCGGATGATCCCGAAGTCCTCTCCCGCGGTGTGGCAGTCGGTTGATCGATATCCCGGGCTGATGGCCCACCCATTGGCCGCGATGCCGGTTGCCCGTTCACCGTTCTGACCCGGGTAGACGGTGATCGAACTGGTCGACGGGGCCTCGAGCGGCGTGATCACGTGGGCCGCGGTCAACACGTGGTGGCGACCGATGAGGAAGCCGGTGCCAACCGAGTAGCCGGACCGGTCGTGCGATCGGGTGACGATGCGACAGATGCACCGGAACGGAACCAGATCCGCGCGCTGCACGCGGGTGAGCGGCAGGGTGGCGGGGGCCGTGCCCGGTGCTGGGGACTGACCAAGGGCGAGATACATGGGGCCTCAACGGATCCGACTAGTGAGCAGCGCGGAGACGATCGCCCCCAAGGCGTCGGCCGCCTCGCCCCGAATCCCTTCGGCGGCGAGCGCCTCGGTAAAGCCCTCCCGGGCCCCGGCCTCGACGGCGCGACGGGCGGCCCGCCCGATTCTGTCGCGGGTGGTTCGCGACGCGCCGAGTTTCTCGAGGAGCCGGTCGATTGGGCGGCCGGCCCGTTGCCAGACCTGGTCTCCGATCGTGCCAGCCGGCGCCTGGCGAACCGTCGTGGTGGCGTCGAGGATCAGATCTCGAATCTCGTCGTCGATCGTTCGGGGATGCCGGCGGGTCCATTCCTCGGCCGCCTCGCGCGGGGTCGGGATCCGGGGCGGCGCGACGGGTGGCGTTGGCGCAGTCCCGGCCGGCGGAACGGGGGCCGGGTTACCCGCGGTGACGCCCGCGCATCGCGTCAGCAAGGACGTCGACACCGGAACGCCGGCGGTCTCGAGGGCAAACCGCAGGTAGCAGGCAATCGTGGCGAACGGCTGGGTCCGCCGGGGTCCGAGCAATCGGCCGAAGGCGGCGCTGAGGGCGGCCGCGAGCAGCGTTCCGCCCGCGGTCGGCGCGTCACCGCCGGCAACGGCTTGCCAGAAGCTGGTGCCGAGCACCACCTGATGACTGCCTGGTGTCTGGCACGCGAAGAACGCCGGGCCGCAGGCGCCGGTGGCGGGGCCGCTGCACACGAGGCGAAGGTCGCCGCCGCTCAGGAGCCGGGCAGCCGCCGTCAGCCGGCGCGCCACGATGTCGCCGCGGTCCCAGCGCTGCCCGGCCGGCCGCCAACTCGGCACGAAGGATGGCGCGACGCCGAAGAGGGACTGAAACCTGGTGATGGTCGTCGGAGCGCGCCCGTGCCGATCGAGCGCCAGGGCCGCGTCGGCCGCCCAGTCGGCCGCCTGGCGGGCGATGACCTGCACCTCCGCCCGAAGCGACTCGACCGTCGCCGTGGGCCGGCCGAGCAGCGAACGGACAGTCGCGAGATTGGCGGACGAACAGACCAACCGGGTCGGCCGGAGCGGCAGGGCCGGTCCGACGATCACCCGGCCAGGTGCCGGGGTGGGCTGCCCGAGTCCGACGGGTCGAGACGGCAGATACATGGGTCGTTCTCCGATCGGGGTCAGGCGGGGATGCCGGCCGAGCACTTGGCGTCGACCCAGGCGGGCACCGGATGCCCGAGCATCGTGAGTCCGTACTTGAGGTAGCAGTGGATGTTCCGGAACGGTCGGGCCAACGGCTGGTAGGACAGACCGTAGCGGATCACCAGTCCCGCGATCACCATCCCGCATCCCGGTGAGACCCGGTCGCCGACCGCGACCTGGCGCCAGAAGAGGTCGCCTAACGCCACCCGCTCGACCCCGGGCATCGTCCGGACCAGGTAGCCGCCGGGCCGATCGAGGCCCCCGCCCGGCCAGGCCCAGCCCCAGCAGGAGATCCTCACGGACGACGAAAACATCGTGCGGCGAGCCCCGCCGAGCCGGGCGGCGACGATGGTCCCGAGATCCGCCGCGCCGGGACCGGTCCGCTCGTCCGGCGACCGCCCGAACGCGGCGCGGAACCGCTCGATCGTGAGTGGGGTGCGAACCTCCGTCAGTCCGGCGCGAGGTGGCGCCACGTCGTCGGTCAGATCGGCGAAGACGGAGTCGTGGGCACCGTGAATCGCGATCCGCACGCCATCCGCGGTGATCCCGGGCATGATCCGGCGCACCTCCGCCAGTCGAGCCGGGTCGCAGACGACCTGGCTCCCGACCAGGAGGATCTGCGGCCCCTGGGACCAAGGGGCAGGTGGCGGAGCCAACGGGTTGGGCATCGGAACTGGCCCTGGTCCCGGCGGCGGCTGTTGCTCGGGCCTCGGGGCGGG
>CADEGB010000104.1:7217-12100 GCA_902826755.1 uncultured Gemmatimonadota bacterium | reverse complement strand
ACTCATGAACGCCAGTTTCGTGTTCACGCTGGCCTGGCGCGAGAGCCGGGCGGCCCGCCGTCGCCTCCTGATGCTGGTGCTGTCGGTGGCCGCGGGCGTGGCCGCGCTGGTGGCCATCAATGGGTTCACCGAAAACCTCCGGACCTCGGTCGGCGCCCAGGCCAAGGCCCTCCTCGGCGCCGACCTCTCGATCGGGGGACGGAAGCCGTTTCCAGAGCGGATCGAGCGGTTGGTCGACACCCTGATCGCGAGCGACTCCGCCGGCGGCCGCGGCCAGGCGGCGCGGGTCACCAGTTTTGCCGGCATGGCGTACGTGGCGAGGACCGAGGGAGTCCGACTGGTTCAGGTCAAGGCCGTTGAAGCGGGCTACCCGTTCTACGGCACAATCGTCACCGAGCCCGCCGGTCGGTGGCCGGCCTTGGCCGGCGGCGGCAAGGCCGTGGTCGATCCGACCCTGCTCACCGCCCTCAACGCCCGGATCGGCGATACCCTGGCCCTCGGCGAGGGGCGTTTCGTCATCGACGCCACCGCCAGCAACATCCCCGGCGATGTCGGGGTGGCCTCGTCGTTCGGCCCCCGGGTCTTCATCGCCGCCGTCGACCTCCCCGCCACCAAGCTTCTCCAGTTCGGCTCCCGGGTCGAATACGAGTTCTTCGTCAAGCTGTCGGACCCGTCGCGCGCCGACCCGATCGCCGAGAGCCACCGGCTATCGCTCCGGGAGGAGCGATTCCGGATCCGGACCGTCGAGGACGACCGCGACGACCTCGCCGACGCCCTGACCCGGCTCGGCAACTACCTCGGCCTGGTGGCGCTGGTGGCGCTCCTGCTTGGCGGACTCGGCGTGGCCAGCGCCACCCATCTCTTCATTCGCCGGAAACTCGATACCATCGCCGTGCTCCGTTGCCTCGGCGCCACGGCCCGGCAGGTGTTCCTGGCCTACCTGGTCCAGGCCCTGGCCATGGGAGCGTTAGGCAGCCTGCTGGGCGCCGCCGTCGGCCTCGGCATCCAGCGATTCCTCCCCCTCCTCTTTGTGGACCTGCTGCCGGTCGACGTCGAGATCGCGGTGGCACCGAAGGCGCTGCTGATCGGGATCGGCCTCGGCCTCTGGGTCACCGCGGTATTTGCCCTGCTGCCGCTGCTTGGCGTCCGGCGGGTCTCTCCGTTGGCAACCCTCCGCCGAGCATCGGAACCAGCGCCGGGACGGACCGATCCACTCACCTGGGCCGCGTTTGGCCTCCTGGTGCTCAGCGTCGTCGGGCTGTCGGTGGTCCAAGTCCAGGACCTTCGTGACGGCGCCATCTTTGCCGGCGGGGTGGGCGTGGTGGTGCTGGTGCTCTGGCTCGCGTCGCTGGCCCTGATCGGCGGGCTCCGCCGCTGGTTCCCGTCGCGGCTCCCCTATCTCTGGCGACAGGGCCTCGCCAATCTCTACCGGCCGGCCAACCAGACCGGCACGGTGGTGCTGGCCCTCGGCTTTGGCGCGTTCCTCCTCGCCACCCTCTTCCTGGTGCAGCACAACCTGCTCCGGGAATTCCGGATCGGTGGCAGCGGCGGCGACCGGCCCAACCTGATGTTCTTCGACATCCAGCGCGATCAATCCGCCGGAGTGATGGCCCTGCTGGCCGAGGCGGGACTCGCGGCGGAGGCGCCGGTTCCGATCGTCCCGATGCGGATTGCCTCGGTCAAGGGGCAGGAAGTGCGCCCGCCCGTCACCGCGGCCGACTCGGCCGACGCGGAAGGTCCCCCATCCGAAGGGGAGGAGAACGCGGACGGCAACCAGCAGCAAGGGCCCCGACGGCCCGGCGGCTGGGCGGTCCGCCGTGAGTACCGATCGACCTATCGCGACTCCCTCACCGACAGCGAAAAACTGGTGGAGGGCGCCTGGTGGAGCGGCCCTCGGGGAGACGGCCCCGCCCGAATCTCCGTCGACCGGGAGGTGGCGCTCGAACTCGGCGTCGGCATCGGCGACGAGATCGTCTGGGACGTGCAGGGCGTCCGGATCCCGAGTCAGGTCACCAGCATCCGGGAAATCGACTGGGGCCGGTTCCAGACCAATTTTTTCGTGGTCTTCGAGTCGGGGGTCCTCGATCAGGCGCCCCAGATGCTGGTGACCCTGACCCGGGCCGACAGCGCGGCGGTTCGAGGCCAGATTCAGCGGCAAATCGCCGAGCGGTACCCGAACGTTTCCGCCATCGACCTGTCGCAGATCCAACAGGCCATCGAAAGCGTGCTCGACAAGGCCACGCTGGCGGTCCGGTTCCTGGCGCTGTTCAGCCTGGCGGCGGGCACGATCGTGCTGATTGGCGCGGTCACCACCGCCCGACTCCAGCGACTTCGCGAGGGCGTCCTCCTCAAGACCCTCGGGGCCACCCGCCGGCAGGTCGTTCGGATCCTGGTGGCCGAATACGCCGCGCTCGGGATCCTCTCGGCCCTCGTGGCCATCGTGCTGTCCGCCGGCGCGGGCTGGGCCCTGGCCAAGTGGGTCTTCGAAGCCCGGTACGATCTCCCGATCGGCGCCCTGTCCGGGTTGACGGCGCTGCTGGTGTCGCTCACGTTGCTGGTGGGCTTGTGGAGCAGCGCCGAGGTGCTGAAGCGGCCACCACTCGAAATTCTCCGAACCGATACCTGAGGAACGTCATGCTGGCGATCGATCTTCGTGGCAAGCGGGCCTTCGTGGCGGGCGTCGCCGACGACGGCGGGTTCGGCTTCGCGATCGCCAAGGCCCTGGTGGAGGCGGGGGCCACGGTCTGCGTCGGAACCTGGCCCCCAGCCATGGGGATCTTCGAAAAACTGCTCGAGCGCGGCAAGATGGCCGATTCGCTCCAGCTGGCGGGAGGCGGAACGCTGGCATTCGAGCGGATCTACCCGCTCGACGCCGCCTTCGACACGCTCGAAGACGCACCGGCCGAGATTCGGGACAACAAACGGTACCGGGAGCGGGGCGACTTCTCGATCAAGGGCCTGACTGATCGGCTGGCGGCCGATTTCGGCAGCCCCTGTCTCGACGTGGTGGTTCACAGCCTGGCCAACGGCCCCGAGGTCAAGTCGCCGCTCCTCGACACCAGCCGCCGTGGGTACCTCGACGCGATCAGCGTGAGCGCCTACAGCAACATCGCCTTGGTCCGGAGCCTGGCGCCCCTGATGCGGCCTGGCGGTTCGTTTCAGTCGCTGACCTACATGGCCAGCGAGCGGGTCATTCCCGGGTACGGGGGTGGGATGTCCTCGGCCAAGGCGGCCCTCGAGTCGGACACCAGGACGCTGGCCTTCGAGGCGGGCCGCCGGTACGGCGTTCGGGTCAACACCATCTCCGCGGGGCCCTACGCGTCCCGGGCCGCCTCCGCCATCGGGCTGATCCAGCGGATGATCCGATACACCCGGCAGCACAGCCCCCTGACGCGGGAGTTCGAGGCCACCGACGTCGGACACGCGGCCGCCTTCCTGGCCAGCCCGTTGGCGGACGCCATCACCGGCACGGTGCTCTACGTCGACAACGGCTATCATGCGATGGGCATGGGCGTCGAGGAGCCCGCCTCGCCGGCCCCCACCGAATGAACGGACCCCGGCTGCTGACCATCGCCGCCGGACTAGCCGCGTTAGGCGTCGCCCTCGGCGCGTTCGGAGCCCATGGTCTGGCCGGGCGGGTGGCTCCCGCCGATCTGGCCACCTTCGAGACCGGGGCCCGCTATCACCTGATCCACGCCGTGGCCCTGATCGGATTGGCCGGGTGGCTCGATCGACGCCCGTCCCCCCGGCTGGTCTGGGCCGTCCGGCTCCTGCTGCTTGGCGTCACCGTGTTTTCCGGTACCCTGTATCTCCTGGTGCTGACCGGCCAACGCTGGCTCGGCGCCATCACGCCGATCGGCGGGGTATCCCTGATCATTGGATGGCTCCTCGTGGCGGCCGCCGGCGTCGACGCCCGATCGTCCGAACGATGACCCGGCTCCCTGACTAGGTGACCTCTCCCCGCCGGTACCTTCCGCTCCTGGCGGAACTCGACGCCTGGCACGACGCCGCCCGCCGGACCCATCCCGACGTCATCCCCTGCCGGATCGGCTGCACCCAGTGCTGCCGCGGACCGTTCGACATCTCGATCGCCGACGCCGAACTGCTGATCGAGGCCGTCGAGGACCTGCCGCTGCCCGCGCGCGAGGAAGTCCGCCGCACCGCCTCCCGCCAGGTCGAAGCGATGACCGCCCTCGAACCCGGTTGGGACGCACCGTTCGACATCGCCGCCATCGGCGACGCCCGCTTCGATCGGATCTCCGACGCGCTCGCGTCCCTCCCCTGCCCGCTCCTCGACCAGCATGGGGCCTGCCGGATTTACTCGCGCCGCCCGATGATTTGCCGGCTGATGGGCCTCCCACTCGTTGCCGAGACCGGCGACGTGATCGAAAACGGGTGCCCGATCGTCGATCAGTTTCCCCGGTATGCCGCCCTCGATCCGATCCCATTCCCCTTGGAACGGTGGGAGCGGGGCGAGCGGATCGCCAATCAGGTGGCCGCCGGCCGACTCCTCGGCGACCCGGCATGGCATGGGTTCGAGACGACCATCGCGGCGGCGATCGTCACGTGGCTCCGTTGAGGCTCCGCGCCGACCCTGGGCTGGCGGGATCGACGGATGGCTGACAGTTTGCGGGGATGAGTACGCTCACCGATCTCATCCATGGCAAGGGAGTCCACGTCGATCCGCTGGCGGCGGTCGATGATCTTCCCTGGGAACTTGCCGGCCGCCGAGTCCTCCACCTTCCGCACACCATCTGGCAATTGCTCGGCCATTTGAATTTCTGGATGGATTTCGGCCTCAAGAGCATCGAAGGCACCCCACCACCGCGGCCCGCCACCGCCGCCGATACCTGGCCCGGTGCCGATGGGCCGGCCGACGAGGT
>CADEGB010000104.1:0-7117 GCA_902826755.1 uncultured Gemmatimonadota bacterium | reverse complement strand
GGCCCGCCACCGCCGCCGATACCTGGCCCGGTGCCGATGGGCCGGCCGACGAGGTCGGTTGGCGGCACGAAGTGGCGCTCTTCCAGACCAACCTCGCCCAGCTCGCGACCTTGGCGGACGCCCGCGCCTCGACCCTGAGCCGGATCGTTCACAAGCGGAGTGGCAAGACGGTAGAAGGGGTGCTGTGGGAGTTGGCGCTTCACAACAGCTATCACTGCGGCCAGATCGTCCAGCTCCGGCACGGCCTGGGCGCCTGGCCGCCTGCTGGCGGAGCGCCCACCTGGTAGCGCCCGTCAGCGCCTCAGGGCGGCCACGGCGATGTCGGGAAAGTCGGTGAAGAACCCGTCGACGCCAAGCTCCACCATCCGACGGACCTCCGCGCCGGGATCCCCGCCGTAACCGGCTGGCAGGAAGGTCCGATCGGCCCGCAGCGTCCAGACGTGTACGAACAACCCGGCCCGATGCGCGTCGGCCACCAGGGTCGTGGCCGGCCGCAGGGCCCCATCCGCTCCCACCGGCTGCACCAATCCCTTGAACGGTCCGATACCATCGGCCCAGGTCGCGACCTGGCGGAGCCCGTCCGGCGTCAGCAGATCACGGTAGGTTCGAGAATCGCCCGAGGCCGCAAAGTCGGCGGGCTGGCCGTTTTCGTCGATCAGCTGGACCAGCCGGAGCCGGGTCCGGGGCCGGATCCGCCGCAGGTTGCCGGTCTCGAACGACTGGATGAAGACGGGATCGCTCCGGTCGCCGTACCCCGCCCGCTCCAACGTGGCCAGCACCGCATCGGTGATCGGAAGACCGAGCGCCTCGTGATGGCTTGGGTGCTTGGTTTCGGGATAGACGCCGATCCGGCGACCGAGGCGCCGCTCTTCCGCCCGGACAAAGGCCAGGATCTCATCGAAGGTGGGGATCTCGAACTGGCCATCGAAAGCATGGGATCGAAACGGGAGCCGCTCCCGGGCCCGGAGCGTCTTGACCTCGGCCAGGGTAAAGTCTTCCGCGAACCACCCGGTCACCGATTCGCCATCGATCGTCCGGGTTCGCTTCCGGTCGGGAAAACGGTCCGCGACGTCGGTGGTCTGGCCGATCTCGTTCTCGTGGCGGGCCACCAGCACGGAATCGCGGGTCATCACCAGGTCGGGTTCGATCACGTCGGCGCCCTGGGCGATGGCCAGCCGATACGACTCGATCGTATGCTCGGGCCGATGACCGGACGCGCCCCGGTGACCGATCACCAGCGGTCGGGTCTGGCCTTCCGGCCAGCCGTCGAACGGCATCGAGGCGCCGGCGGTCATCGCGGTGACAACGAGAAGAGCGGAGCGTCGCATGAGTCACCTGTCGAACCCGACTCCCGGACCCGAACCGCCGCCCTGATCACGGCACCGGACCGGACGAGAGGCGCTTGACCAGCCGGAACATGAACTCGAGGCCCTGGTAGAACGCCTCGGCGGGAACCCGTTCGTTCATCCCATGGGCGCCGGTGTCGGGATAGAAGAGCCCCGACACGCCGTACACCGGGATCCCGGCGTTCCGAAGGTAGAGCCCGTCGGTGGCGCCCGTACTCATGGTCGGGATGACCGGCACGCCCGGCCAGAGTTCCGTGGTGACGCGTTCGATGTCCGCCATCAACGACTCCGTCAACGGCGACGGCGGGCTGTCGTTGGCGCGGCCCACGGGCGTTACCGTCACCTTCGGGTTGCCGATGACGCGTTCGAGCGTCCGCTGGACGTCGTCGGGCGACTCATCGGGCAGGATCCGACAGTTGACGTTGGCCCGGGCCCGCTGCGGGAGGGCATTGGTGGCGTGGCCACCTTCGAGCATCGTGGCGACGCAGGTGGTCCGGAGCTGGGAGTTGTAGCGCGGGTCCGCCGCCAGCACCCGGGCGGCGGCCTGATCGGCGGGATTGGCCACGATGGATGTCATCGCCGCGGCGATCGGCGCGGGCACGATCGCGGCCGACCGCCGGAAGTAGGCCCGGGTCACCTCGTTGAGCCGAATCGGGAAATCGAAGGCGCCCAGCTTGACCAACGCGTCGCCCAGGTGGGTGATGGCGTTGTCCTTGACGGGAACCGAGCTGTGGCCGCCCGGATTGGTGACCTCGAGCCGGAAATTCTGGACCTTCTTTTCGCTGGCCTGGACATCGTTCGAGAGCCGAGCGCCATCGCGGACCCGGCCGCCGCCACCCTCGTTGAGGGCGTATTCCGCCTCGATCAACTCCCGCCGGTTGGCAAGGAGCCACTCGACTCCATTGGCGGGGCCACCCTCCTCGTCCGCCGTCAGCGCCACGATGATGTCCCGATCCGGCACGAAGCCCTCGGCCCTCATGCGCATGACCAGCGCCAGGTGGATGGCGCCCTCGTCCTTGTCGTCGGCGACGCCCCGGCCGTAGAAGGTCCCGTCCTTTTCGACAAATCCAAACGGTGGCAGCGTCCAGTCCTCCGCCTTGGCCTCGACCACGTCGATGTGCGAGAGCAGCAGAATGGGCTTCCGCCCCGCAGCGCGACCCCGGAGCCGGACGATCAGGTTGCCTTTCCGCGGGGCGTGTTCCACCACGACCACGTCTTCTTTCGGGAACCCGGCGGCCAGCGCCCGGGCGGCCATCGCGTGGGCGGCCTTGGCGGTGCTGCCGACACTTTCGGTGGTGTTGATCTCGACCAGCTCGCGGAGCAGCTCGCGGGCCGTCGACTCCCACTTGGAAAGGTTGCGAACCTGGGCGGCCGCGGCGGTGGCGGAGACCACGATCAGACCGCCGACGATGGCGAGGGAACGCAGACGCATTGGGGGCGGACTCCCGATTGGGGGGCGGAACGGTCCAGGGGAAAATAAGCGCGCCCCCGCAACCGTGGTGGCGGGGGCGCGCCGGGTCGATCGGGGCCAGCCTTCGGCTAGAAGGTTTCCTTGACCCAGTAGTTGAAGAGGATCACCAGCGCCAGGGCCAGGGCCACCGCCAGGACGATCGGCCAGACGAAGAGGTTGGTGAAGATCTTCGAATCCTGCTTGAGGTGCATGTAGAACCCGGCCACCAGCACGAACTTGAAGGCGGACAGGATGAGCAGGATCGGGACCACCATCGGTTCGACCAGGGCGTGCAGCGGCCAGGTCGGGCGGTGACCGACTTCGTAGGCCAGCACCTCGAGAGCGGTCAGGGCAAAGAGGATGACGCCGACGCCCAGGTACGTCCGGGGCGTCGGGTGGCTGTGGCCGTGGTCGTCGTCGTGGCCGTGGGTGGCGTGGGCGCTCATGTCGGAATCCTCGGGCTCAACGCATCAGGTAGACGACGGGGAAGATCACGATCCAGACCACGTCGACGAAGTGCCAGTACAGGGCCGCCAGTTCGAGATTGAGGGCCTTTTCGGGCGGCAATTTGCCCCGGAGCGCCAGGACCAGCATGGTGCTGAGCCAGATCACGCCGAGGGTGACGTGGCTGCCGTGGAAGCCGGTCAGGGTGTAGAAAGTGGATGAAAAGAGGTTGGTACTGTAGCCCAGCCCCTTGTGGTAGAAGTGGTAGAACTCGTAGACCTGCATCCCGATGAAGAAGAGGCCGCAGATGACCGTCGCCGAGAGCCAGGTGATCAGCATCTTCCGGTCGCCCTTCTGGGCTCCGTACAATGCCAACACCACGAACAGGGAACTGAAGAGGAGGACGGCCGTGCCGAACGTCACCAGGGGGATTTCGAAGATGCCCTCACAGGCCTGCATCTTCCCGTCCAGCATGCACTGGGACTCGGTATGTGGCAGCGGCCCGACCAGACTCTGGCCCCGATAGACCAGATAGGTGGCGATCAGGGACGCGAAGAAGAGGCACTCCGACCCGATGAAGCCCCAGATGGCGAGCTTTCGGGTGTCGAGCCCCGTCGAAGTCCAGTGGTGTTCGTCGATCTCGCCGTGTTCGGCGGATGCAGTTGCGGCCTGTGCCACGGTCATTTCTCCGTTTCAGTCCTCAGCCAACTCGTCCCGGTGCCCCGTTGGTACCCGGGGGCGGGTCAGTGCGCCGGTTCGAAGGCCCACTTGTAGACGCTCACGAACAGCCAGGCCGCCCCGAACAGCGTCAGCCCGTACCAGTAGGGCAATTGCCGGATGAAGAGCAGGCTGCCAAGCGTCAGGTTCACGCCGATCGCGGCCATCAGCGGCCAGAACGAGGGATTCGGCATGTGGATCCCCTCGCCGCTGACCAGCGCCGGCTCGGGCAGGTGGCCACCGGCGGCGCGCCGGGCGTCCCACTGCGGCACCGAGCTGCCGACCTGCGGAAGCTTGGGGAAGTTGAACTCCTGCGGGGGCGAGGGAATCGCCCATTCGAGGGTGGCGCCGTGCCACGGATCGGCCGGCGCGTTCTTCGGACCCATCCAGGTCTTGATGATGTTGACGAGGAAAACGAGGAAGCCTGAGGCCAGCACGAAGGCGCCGACCGTCTCGATCAGGTTCCAGAACTCGAAGTTGAGGCCTTCCGGGTAACTGTAGACCCGGCGGGGCATCCCATTCAGGCCGAGGATGTGCATCGGGAAGAACGTGGCGTTCATACCGATGAACATGAGCCAGAAGTGGATCTTGCCCAGGGTCTCGTCGAGGAGCCGCCCGAACATCTTGGGCCACCAGTAGTACGCGCCGGCGGTGAGACCGAAGATGGCCCCGCCGAAGAGCACGTAGTGGAAGTGGGCGACGATGAAGTAGGTGTCGGTCTGCTGGAGGTCGGCCGGCGCCGCGGAGTGCATCACCCCGGAAAGACCACCGATGATGAACAAGGCCACCATGGCGATCGCCATCATCATCGCGGTGGTATAGCGGAGCGAGCCGCCCCAGATGGTGCCGATCCAGTTGAAGATCTTCACCCCGGTCGGGAGCGCGATGACCATCGTGGCCAGCGAGAAGAAGGTGTCCGCGAATGGCCCCATCCCGGTGGCGAACATGTGGTGGCTCCACACCCCGAAGCCGACGAAGCCGATGAAGATCCCCGAAAACACCATGGCGGTGTACCCGAAGAGCGGCTTGCGGGAAAAAACCGGGAGGATCTCCGAGGTGATCCCGAAGGCCGGTAGAATCAGGATGTAGACCTCCGGGTGGCCGAAGAACCAGAACAGGTGCTGCCACATGATCGGATCGCCACCACCGTCCGGCATGAAGAAGCTGGTGCCGAAATTTCGGTCCATCATGAGGTAGATGAGGGCCACCGTGATCACCGGGAAGGCGAGCAGCAGGAGGACCTGGACCACGAAGCTCATCCACACGAACATCGGCATCCGGAGCATTTTCATGCCCGGCGCCCGGAGGTTCACGATGGTGACGAAGAAGTTCAGGGCCGCCGCGATCGAGGCGATCCCGAGGATCTGGAGGCCGATGACCCAGAAGTCGATGTTGAGCCCCGGCGACGGCGCCGCCGCGGTGGCGGGAATGATCCGGCTCGAGGTCAGGTTGGCGTACCCGAACCAGCCGCCGTCGGGCGGTGCCCCGACCAGGAAGCTGGTGTTGATGAAGATGCCGCCGAGCAGGAACACCCAGTAGCTGAACGCGTTCAGCCGCGGGAACGCGACGTCGCGCGCCCCGATCTGGAGCGGGATGAAATAGTTGAAGAACATCGCCGACAACGGCATGACCCCGAGGAAGATCATGGTCGTGCCGTGCATCGTGAACAGCGCGTTGTAGGTGTCCGGATCGACCAGCTTGCCGTTCGGACCGGTCAGCTGGAGCCGGATGACCAGTGCCTCGAGGCCGCCCAGCAGGAAGAACAGGAACGAGGTGGCGCCGTAGAGGATGCCGATCCGCTTGTGATCGACGGTGGTGATCCAGCTCCACAGCCCGGTCTTGGCATGGGTGTGGGGGACCGCCGGGGCGCGACGTTCGAGAACCGAGGTAGCCATAGCGTGAGGCCTCGCCTTACTTGTGCATCCGGAGATACGCCACCAACTGCGCGATCTCGGTTTCCGTCAGGGGCCGGGGCAACACCATGTGGCTGCCCTGCTTCATCCCCTGCGGATCCCGGAGCCACTGCGCCAGGTTGGTCGGAGTATTCTCGTACATGTTGGCGCCGATCGTGGTCCGGCTGCCGAGGTGGCTCAAATTGGGGCCCCGAAGATTGAGCGCGCTGGCCAACGGCGTGCCCACCATGGCGTGACAGCCGATGCACCCGCCGGCCACGAAGGCCGTCTGCCCCTTGGTGTGCACCGTGTCGGCCTTCCAGACACTGTCGATGGCCGCCGGCACCTTGCCCCCGTCGACGAGGGGCGAGCCGACCCGCTGCATGGCCACCCACGCCTCGAAATCGGCATCGCTCAGCACCTGGACCCGAAGCCCCATCCGCCCATGCTGAATTCCACACAACTCGGCGCATTGGCCCGAATAGTCACCCACCGAATCGGCGGTGAACCAGAGCGGATTGACCTTCTTATTCTTGGTCTGCGGAAAGATCGGGAACACGTCCCGCTTGGCGGCCAGCTGCGGTGACCAGAAGCTGTGGAGCACGTCGGCGCTCCACATCCGGAGGCCGACCATCTTGGACACCGGCACCACCATTTCGTTGGCGGTGACGATCCCGAGCTTGGGGTACCGGAACTCCCACCACCACTGGTGTCCGATGACCTCGACTTCGACTTCCGGGTTCGGGGCCGGCAACGAGGTCTTGAAAATCGTCTTGACCGTCGGCACCGCGATGAACACCAGGATGACGGCCGGAATGGCGGTCCAGATGATCTCGAGCGTGGTGTTCCCGTGGTTCTGCACCGGCTCCGGATCGTTCGGCTTGGCCCGGAACCGCCACAACGCGTAGATCAGCGCCGCTTCCACCAGGACGAAGACGATCATGGCCCACAGGAACGTGGCCCGGAACACCTCGTCGATCATCCGAGTGATATCGGACTTCGGCTGCAGCGTGCTCTGGTGGTAGTTCTCGCCACATGCCGCGACGAACAGGACGAGCCCGAGAATGGCGGCTCGGGCCAGCCACGCGCGCCAGGCGCGTCTGGGGCGTGTTTCCATGCGGTTCGACGTCCGAAAAGGGGGACTGGGCCTGAGTTCCACCGGCAAGTCTCGGCGGAAGCGGGCGGAAGCTTAAACGACGCAACGGGTTGGGTCAAGAAACCCAACCCGCCAATTCGGATAGGATACCCGGCGGGAGATCAGCGAGCGG
>CADEGB010000103.1:8349-12101 GCA_902826755.1 uncultured Gemmatimonadota bacterium | reverse complement strand
GGCAGCCCGGCCGAAGCGATAGCCCCCTTCGAGCTCGAGACCACGGTTCCGGATGGCGCCGACGTTCTGGAACTGGAAGGTGCGGAGCGTCCCTTGGGCGTTGGGGATCAGCACCGACTGGATCAGATCGCTGG
Source organism: uncultured Gemmatimonadota bacterium (assembly GCA_902826755.1). Taxonomy (GTDB): domain Bacteria; phylum Gemmatimonadota; class Gemmatimonadetes; order Gemmatimonadales; family GWC2-71-9; genus SHZU01. The sequence continues at coordinate 11,967 of CADEGB010000103.1, read as the reverse complement.
CCCGCTGGTCGAACCAGGTGGCCCGAACATAGGCCCGGGTGCCGGCATACAGGTCGGCGCCAAGCTCGATCCCGGCCTGCGACTCCGGCGCCAGATTGGCGTTGGCTTCCTGGCGGAGCGTGGCGGTGGCCATCGAGCGGCTCATCCCCGGCTCGGGCGGCCGGATCCCGCGGCCCCAGCCGCCCCGGATCCGGAGGGCGAATTCACCGATTGGTCTGGTCCACGAAACGCCGAGGCTCGGAGCCCAGGCCGTGCCGTAGTCGGCGCCGAAGCTCGAACTCCATTCAGCCCGGGCACCGGCGTTGATGACGAAGGCGCCGGACCGAAGTTTGGTCTGGACGAAACTCCCGGTGTTCCGGACCTGGTCTTGATAGAGCGTGCTGTAGCCGCTCGATCCGTTCACGTCCCAGGCCCCGCGGCTCCGGGCCAGGCGAGCGTGCTCCAATCCGATGGTGGTGACGAGGGAGGTGCCCTGCCCCCAGTCGGCCGTCAGGACCGAGCTGTATCGGAGCGAGGTCCGCTCCGCCTTTTCATGGGTGGCGCCGAGTGGCTGCCGGATCGAGACCAGATAGCTCCGCTGCGAGCCCAGGGCGCCCTTGGCCCGGTCGTAGCCGGCCACCAGGCTCTGGATCCACCAGTCGCGGACCTGATGGGTGGCGGTGGCGCCGATGGTGGCGACGCTGACCGTGGCGGCGTCCGCGGCGGACGGGGCCGGAGAGATCCCGATCTGGCGGAAATTGTCCTGGGTGAAGTCGAACTCGCCGCCGCGGGCCGTGCCGCTGAGGAGAAACGACCCGGCGGCCACCTGTCCGGCGGCGTTGGCGTTCCACGAACGGGTGTTCGGGACCGAGGCGCCGGTTCCGACCCGTCCCATGCTGCCGCTGGCGGCCATCGACGCCGCCGAGCCGCCCCAACTCATCGAGCCGGCATAGTCTTGGCGGAGCAGGGTCGAGATGGCCTCGCGGTCGAACGGACCGGCGGCCACCGCGGCCGAGCCTTGAATCCTCGGCGATTCTCCGACGCTGCCCTTTCGGGTCACCACTTGAATGACTCCGTTGACCGCGTCCGATCCGTACAGCGCCGCGCCCTGGGGACCGCGGATCACCTCGATCCGTTCGATGCTCCGCGGGTCGATCAGCGTGATCAACGTCGGGGAGGCGACTTCGATCCCGTCGATGTAGGTCTTGAGCCCGCGGCTGGTGAACGAGCTGGCTCCCCGGACCGCCGCGATCTCCGCCGGCGGACCGCTCGGTCCCTGGTCCCACAGCACGACACCCGGCAGCGCCGCGCGGAAGAGATCGGCGGTCCGCGAAAAGTGATGGTCCTTGAGGCTCGAACCGTGGACGACACTGACGGCGGTGGGCTGTTCCCGCTCCGGCGCGCCGGCCACCGGGGTTCCCATCACCACGATCTGATCGAGCTCGCGGATGCCGGTGGCGATCTCCGGCATTGGCGATCGGGCCGCGGGGGTCGGAAGGGGTTCGCCACCGGGCGCGATGACGAGGGCGCCCCCGGCCAGTGGGTAGACCCGCAGCCCGGTGCCGTTGAGCATCCGACTCAGGACGTCGGCCACGGGTTCCTCGCTGGCCGAGAGCGTCACGGCGCGATCATCGGGAAGGACGTCCGAGGCGAAGGCGAGCGGGATCCCGAACATGGTGCGGAGTCGGGTCAGCGCGGTGGCGAGGTCGAGCTTGTCGAACCGGACCGAGATCCGGCGTTCGAGCGGGTCCGTGGCGGGGGACTGCCCCAAAAGGGCACGGCTCGGGAGTCCCGAGCCGATCAACACCAGCGCCAGCCACCGGACCAGCGCCCGCCGCCGGAATCGAGGCGTCATGGCGAGCCCCGGGCCGCGATCGTGACGGTGCGCCCTCGTTTGGCGATCGAGAGATCCTGGAAGGCGGTGGTCAGGGTTTCGAGCACCTGGTCGAGCCGGTCGGTCGGCATCGGACCGTTGTAGCGCCGGGTGGCGGCGTCCGCGGACACCGAGAACGAGACGTCGTACCACTGTTCCAGTTCCGCCGCGATCTCGCCCAGGGGGCGGTCTTGGAAGTCGAGTGTGCCCGAGCGCCAACTGGTGATCCGGGCGACCTCGATCTGGTGAGCGACCATCGGCTCGCCGCCTTGGGCGACCGTGGCGAGATCGCCGGCGCCGAGGGTCACGGAGGGCGCTTGATCGCGATGGATGGCGACGGCGCCCTTGGCCACGGCCACCTGGAGGCGGTCGGTCGTGGCGGAGACTTCGAACTCGGTGCCGAGGTCCTCGACCACGCCAGCCGGGGTGGTAACCCGGAAGGGGCGAGCTTCATCGTGTTCGACGACGAACCAGGCCCGGCCGGTCAGGGCAATGCGGCGCGCCGGCTTGGCGTATCCCGGTTCGACCATCAACCGCGATGCCGGAGCGAGGGTAATCCGGGAGCCGTCTGGGAGGGTCACGTCCCGCTGCTCGCCGACGGCCGTGGCGTACTCGACCGCTCGGTCCCGGGTACCAACCCAGTAGGCGCCACCCGCCACCAACAGGACCGCCGCGGCCGCCAGCCAGCGCCCGTAGGGGGCCCGGCGGATCGGGATGACCTCGACCTCGGCCGAGCCTTGCCCAAGCCGGCCGGACACCTTGGTCCAGGCGGCGTCGGTGTCCCAAACCCCGGCCGGCGGAGTATCGGACCAGACCCGGCTCAAACGGTCCAACTCGTCGTGGTTGGAGGGGTTAGCCTCCGCCCACGCTTCGATTTCGTTCCGTTCGGCCGTAGTGGCCTCCCCGGCCAGGTACCGGGCGAGCCGCTCAGAGTCCATCCGTCCTGCCTGCCATGAGAGAGTGATTCGCTGATTTGACACCCTGGGCCCCGGCTACCCTGACGGGACCCGGGTGGGCCCCACCATATTAGAGGCCGTGACCCTCCCAGTCCACGACCGGAGCCATGTCCGGAAGCCTTAAGACCCCGAGTCGGGACCTGATCGAGCGGATTCGGCAGGGCGATCGCGACGCGTTCGAGGTCGTGTTCCGGGCGTATTACGCCAAGCTGACGGACTACGCCAACGGACTCGTGCGGACGCGGGACGGGGCCGAGGATGTCGTTCAAGAGGTCTTCGTGGCGCTGTGGACCCAACGCGAGCGTCTCACCACGCCTGACAATCTGGTCGGCTATCTCTACCGCGCGGTCCGGAACCGGAGCCTCAACCAGCTCCGGCATCGTCGAATGGTGGCCGATTGGCAGACCCGCGCTGCCGCCGAGGAGCGGAACGACGCGCCGCCCGCCGATCGGGAGACGGAGCGGGCGGAGATCACCGCCGCCGTCAAGAAGGCGGTAGCGACGCTTTCGCCGCGGTGCCGCGAGGTGTTCGAGTTGAGCCGGGATCGGGGTCTCACATATCCGGAGATCGCGGCCGCGCTGGGGATCTCGATCAAGACGGTGGAAACCCTGATGGGCCGCGCGCTCAAAGGGGTCAGGGAGCGACTGGCCGGTTTCCGCTCCTAACCCTCCCGGGGTCGGGAAACCCTCCCGGGGTCGGGAAACCCTCCCGGGGTCGGGAGAACCCTCCCGGGGTCGGGAGGACCCTCCCGGGGTCGGGGGGAACCCTCTCGGGTTTGTCACTCTCCGCGGGGGTGAGGGCCCCCAATTC
>CADEGB010000103.1:0-8249 GCA_902826755.1 uncultured Gemmatimonadota bacterium | reverse complement strand
CGGGGGGAACCCTCTCGGGTTTGTCACTCTCCGCGGGGGTGAGGGCCCCCAATTCAGACATTCGCAAGGGAGGGCAAGATGTTGCACCGGTCCCCGAGGGCCGCGGGATTGTTCGCGGCCGCCATGCTCCTCGCCACGGGTTGCTCATCCGGCGAGGGCCCGACGGAAGCAGACCAGGACGAACAGCTGGCCATCGAATTCGACGGTCTCTCGCAGGAGGCCAACGGACGCGGCGACGGCGACGCTGGCGCGGCCTTCAGTGGTGCCGCGATGGCGTTGCGCCTCGGCATCCGTCCCACCCCGATTTCCGTGTCCATCGACGGCGCCGACCAGCGATACTCCGCGTTCGTGCACGTCGCCAGTCACACCCGCGCCGGCACCACGATCTCCCTTCGGACGCTGGTGGCATTCCAGATCGTCGACAGCCGGCCTCGGGACGTGCTCTTCCTGGCTCTCCTGCGCGACAGCCTCGACTTTGCCCATCCGGCCAGCGCCCGTCCCGATGCCGCGGGGCTCTCGAGCTGGCGCGACGGCAGCGCGGCGCAGCTCTACCTCGCCACCCGCGGGTACGGTGTGCTGGAGCCCGAACTGCGAATCGGAGCCTGTCCCAAGGTTCCCGAACGCGGCAACGTGACGTGCACCCAGGCGGCGTTCGGGCTCCGGCTCGAGGGCGGGTACCACGCGTTGATCCGCAACCAGCGCGGTCAGGTCGATCCGGATGCCCAGGTGGTGATCAGGTCGCGCGCTTCGGGGATCAACGGGGCGTTCCTCACGTTCAACTGAGGCCTTGCGGGTTCGACCAGCGCGGGCTCCCCGGCCACGAGGCGGCCGCGGAGCCCGCGTTCGCGCAGGGGCCGGGGGTCGGATAAGTTGGGGGGCCGTCCACTCCCACCCTTTTCCTCCGAATTCCGATCCATGACCGACGCCGTCATCGTCTCCACCGCCCGGACCGCCATCGGCAAGGCCTACACCGGCGCCCTCAACAACACGCATGGCGCCGAACTCGGCGGTCATGCCATTCGCCACGCCGTTCTGCGGGCCGGGGTCGACCCGGCCGAAGTCGAGGACGTGCTCCTCGGCTGCGCGCTTCCCGAGGGCGCCACCGGCAACAACATTGCCCGGCAGGCCGCGATCCGGGCCGGGCTTCCGGTGACCACCTCGGGCGCCACCGTCAATCGATTCTGTTCGTCCGGGTTGCAGACGATCGCCATGGCGGCCCATCGGGTGGTCCATGAGGGCGTCCCGGTCATGGTAGCCGGCGGCCTCGACTCCATCAGCCTGGTCCAGAACGAACACGCCAACCGGTTCCGCGCCCAGGACGACTGGATCCTGGCGAACAAGCCGGAGATCTACCTGCCGATGATCGACACGGCGGAAATCGTGGCCAAGCGGTACGGGGTCACCCGCGAGCAACAGGACGCCTTTGGGCTCCAGAGCCAGTTGCGCAACGCCGCCGGGCAGCGGGAGGGGCGGTTTGCCAAGGAGATCGCGCCCATCACCGTCAAGAAGGTCCTCTTCGACAAGAAGACGAAACAGGTCACCGGCGAAGCCGAAGTCACTCTCGACCAGGACGAGGGCGGCCGGCCTGACACGACGGCCGAGGGGCTGGCCGCTCTCAAGCCGGTGCGCGGCGAGGGCTTCTGCATCACGGCCGGCAACGCCAGCCAGCTGTCGGACGGCGCGTCGGCCTGCGTGGTGATGAACGGGAAGCTGGCCGAACAACGGGGCATCGAGCCGATCGGGATCTTCCGCGGCTTTGCGGTGGCGGGATGCGAGCCGGACGAAATGGGGATCGGGCCGGTCTTTGCCGTGCCGCGACTGCTCCAGCGGGCGGGGCTCAAGGTGTCCGACATCGGCCTCTGGGAACTCAACGAGGCCTTTGCCGTCCAGGTCATCTATTGCCGCGATCGGCTTGGGATTCCGAACGATCGGCTCAACGTCGACGGCGGCGCCATTGCCATCGGCCATCCCTACGGCATGAGCGGCGCCCGGCTGACCGGCCACGCCCTGATCGAGGGCAAGCGCCGGGGCGTCAAGTACGTCGTCGTCACGATGTGCGTCGGCGGCGGGATGGGCGCCGCCGGGTTGTTCGAAGTCGTCTGACCTCCGCCGCGACGGCTACCGGCAGGCCGCGCCGGTAGCCGTCCGGCAGATTTCCACCACCTTCAGGTTCGGGTCCGCCCGAATCGCCGCCTCGTCGAACAGGACGGGCTTCGACTTCCCCGCCGAGAACAACGCGGTCTGATCCGCGTGGTGGGGCGAGTCCGGGTTATCCGACTGCGACGACGCCAGCACCGAGCGGGCCACTGGGCCCTTGTCGGTGTACTGCACCCAAGCCACGAAGCTCGAGGCGTGGGCAATGTTGCGCCATCCCTTGCCGGGAACCCAACCGCTCTCCGTCTGCGCGATCAGGTTGTACTGGCCGGTGGACATCGATCCGCCGGGAATCGGCATCCGGCGGCCGGCCCGCTCTTCGACCTGATAGTCGCGGAGGCGAGCGGACAGAGGCATGCCGGAAGTGCGGAGGTCGCCGATGGCCATGGTGAGCGCGCGGGTAACGCGTGGGTTGGCGGTATTGAGACCGCTTGGCGTGGCGACCGGGTTCTTGGGATCGAACGGGGTCGTGAAGAGGTCCAGGTCGGGCTGGGCGCCCGGGCTGACGTGCTCCATGAATCGCCGCCACAGGACGGCGCCGCGGCTGTCGAGGTTGTCGGACAGGTCCCAGCCGGCCAGCACGTCACACGCTTCGGGAATGCCCGCCTGGATCGGAAGGGTTCGGCAGTGGGCCACCACGGCGTCCCGCCACATTTCGCCCGAGATCACGGCATTGTTCATCGTGATGGCCTCGAACAGCGCCAGCGAGAACTTGTTGCCGGGGTGGCCGTCGGTCCCGGCCAGCCGGCGTTCGATCTTGGCGAGTCCCGCTCGGGTCCGGAGGCTGCGCTGGGTCTTCTCGTCGCCGATGATCTGATCGTAGCCTTCGAGGAGCTGGCCCGCGTGGTTGGCCCAGTGGCTGTCGTTCGAGTTGGTGGCGTAGTCCCACCGGTCGAGCATCGGGAGACGTTTGGGACCGAAGATGCCGGGTATCGGAGCGTCGGGGTCGGTGCCCCACTCGCAGTCCTTCCGCCACCCGTCGAGCACGATCAGCTGCTGCTGATTCCAGAGTTGCTTGCCAAGGTCGGTGCTGACACAGGCGGCCCGCATGGCATCGGTGACGTGAGGAACGGAGGAACGGTCGCCATAGATGACGCGGCCTTGATCGTCGGCCGCGACCGTATTGAGCCAGCCGAGGCCGAGGTATTTCTTGCCGGCCAAATCGAGTTCCTCGGCGGAGCGGGCCATCATCATGCCGGCGTGCTGGTTGAGCCAGCGGGCGCTCATCGTGGCGGAACGCACGGCGTAGGCGTTCGAGGTGGTCCACACGAACCCGGCCGTGGCGATGATCGGGCCGAAATGGGTTTCCCAGAATGTGTGCTGGCGGGTGGTGAGCCGCCCGTCGTCCTCCCGGACCGTCACCGTCACGGTGCGCGGGGTCATGGACCGGGAGGCGCCCTCGTACTCGTACGAGGTGGGGTTGCCCGGGGTCAACTTGAGCTGATAGATCGTCTCCCGCTTCGGCACGCTGGCGGTGTGACTCCAGCCGACGTGGCGGTTGAACCCGAGCAGCACGGCCGGGGTCCCGGGGAAGGTTCCGCCGTAGGCGTCGAGGACCCCCGGCACCGTCAGGTGGACTTCGAAGAACCGCTCCGGTTCATGCCACCGCCAGTGCGGGTTGATGAATACCATCCCGCGGCCGTTGTCGGTCGCGTCGCGGCCGAGGGCCACGACGTTGCTCATCGTGAGCCGGGGCGCGGCGGGTTCGTCGAAGCGGGACGGCGGGGTGGTGGCGCCGGCTCCCGGGGCCATGGCGTCGACCGTTGGGCCGATCCAGCGGGACGTCGTCATCATCGAGGTGTGGAGCGCCCGGAGATAGACGTCCTGCTCGCTGATCGGTCGGACCCACGCCTGGCCGCGGCACCGCTTATCCGGAATGTTGGCGACGCCGACTCGGGCAAGGTAATGGTTGTAGCCCGCCACGTAGCCGCGGACCAACTCCTTCACCTCGGGTGTTGGCCCGACCGGCGGCGGTTGGCGGAGATCCTTGCCAATCAGATCCTGATCGAGGATCCACTTCCAGTAGAAGTCGCTCTGGAGGTTGGTGACGGCCTGGCGCCCGTCGCGCCGCCCTTCGATTCCAAAGAAGCGGCTCCGCTCGGCGCGAACGGTGACCCAGCGGTCGGCCACGGTGCACAGGTCGGCGGCGGCGAATGCGTAGCCGTATCCGAAGCCGGCTCCGGCCAGGTCGTTGGCGCGGATGTGGGGGACGCCGTAGGAGGTGGTGCTGATCCTGGCCCGGAGCGGGGCCGATGGACCGCTCTGGGCCGGCAGCGGCGCCGGGACGGCGGCGGTCAGCGCGACGGCTGCCAGGGCCGCGGCCGAACGCCGGGCGCGTCGAACGAGAGACGTCATGGAGACCTCGGATTGAGGTGCGATGGGGATGCGTCAATCATGCCGATTCGACGCCCTCGGCGCAATCGCGTGGTGGGCCGACCACATCTCCGTCGATCCGGGGCGAGGTCCGCTTCGGCCGCCTTGACAGACCGAATCGATCCGGAGACTGTTTCCACCGCGTCAGCATCCGCTCCGACAACCCGATGGAGCCCGTCATGCGATTCGGCCTGGTCGCCGCCTTTCTCCTCGTTCCTGGTACTCTCACGGCCCAGCTCCGCCTGGTTCCGTTCGATATACGGGTCCCCAAGAACCCTTATGCCGTCATGGCTGACGGGCAGAACCGCTTCGTGTACGAGTTGCGGATCACCAACACCGGCCGGAAGGGCTTCGGTCTCAAGCGACTGGAGATCTCCGCGGCGGGCCAGCCGCTGGCCGCGTTCGAGGGTGACTCGCTTCGGGGAATGTCCCTCCGGATGGGCGAGACCGGGGACGGCCGCCAGCTTGGGGCGGGGAAACAGACGCTTGTCTACGTGCTGGTTTCGACCCCGACCGTGCCGAAGTCGCTCGAGCATCGGCTGTTGCTGACCCCTCTGGACTCGCTTGGCGGACCGCCTACCGATACCCTGAGCGGGTTCGTGGTGGCTGTGGATCCGACTCCCATTCCGGTGCTCCGCGCCCCGCTGGCCGGGGGACCGTGGCTGGCTGGCAGCGGCCCGGGCAACGCGTCCGGCCACCGCCGGACGGTCATCCCGCTGGAAGGGCAGGGCCGGATCGCGCAGCGGTTCGCCACGGACTGGGTCAAATACGGACCGGACGGCCAATTCTGGCAGGGCGACTCGACGAAGAACGAGAACTGGTATGGCTATCGAGCGCCGCTGCGGGCCGTGGCGCCCGGTCGGGTGGTGGCCATCAAGGATGGGATCCCCGACAACGTTCCCTTGGCGCCGAACCGGGCGGTCCCGATCACCTTGGAAACGGTTGGCGGGAACTACGTCATCATTGATCTGGGAGGCGGGTTCTACGCCTTCTATGCTCACATGGTGGCGGGGACCATCACCGTGAAGGTGGGTGATCAGGTGAAGGCTGGCCAGGTGGTCGGGCTGCTCGGGAACTCGGGCAACTCCGACGCGCCGCACCTCCACTTCCACCTCGGCGACCGGCCGTCGCCGCTGGGCACCGAAGGCGTTCCATTCCTGATCGACGCGTTCGAGAAGCTCGGCGTGTCCAAGGGGTTCGGGATGGGGGCCTGGGTGGCGGAGGGGCCGGCCGTGGTCAAGCGGCGCGAGTTGCCGCTCGAGGATCACGTCGTCCGGTTCAAGCCCTGATCATGGCCGCCCGCCTCGATCCGAGCCTGACCGATCCGGCCACCTATCGGTGCTGGACGCCGGTTACCCTCCGGTTCCGCGATCTCGATCTCCTCGGTCACGTCAACAACGTCAACCTGGCCGGGTGGCTCGAGGACGGCCGGGTGGCCCTCGAGATGCCGATCCAACCGCTGACGCCGGATTTTCCGGGGCCCGTCATCGTGCTGGTCGACCTCCACATCCAGTATCTCGAAGAGGTCCATTTCGGCGACGAGGTCAAGGTCGGCACCCGCATTCAGCGGATCGGCAACACCTCGGTGGTCGTGGGCCAGGCCGTCTTTGCCAACGGAGTCTGCGCGGCCATCGCCGAGGCGGTGGAAGTGGCCATCGACGCCACCACTCGCAAGCCGGTGGCCTGGCCGGCCGAGTTCCGGGCGCTGTTCGAACGTTTCCTCCCGAGGATTCCCTGATGACCGTTTCCCGTCGCGGGTTCGTGGGCGCGGTGGCCGGGGCCGCGGCCCTCCGGTGGCCGCTCCAGCAGGATGTCCCGGCGGAGCTGATCCTGCACGACGGCGACATTCACCTGGTCGACCGGGCGTTCCGGCGGGTTCAGGCAATCGCGTTAGGCGGAGGCCGGGTCCTGGCCGCCGGCACCACGGCGGAGGTACGGCGGCGGGCCGGCGCGCGGACTCGGTCGATCCCGCTCCGCGGCCGGACGGTGCTGCCCGGCGCCAACGACACCCATCTGCACGCGCTGCTGTGGGGCTATGGTCAGCCGCCGTTCACGGTGGACGTGGCCTATCCGACGGTCAAGTCCATCGCCGACATCGTCGAGCGGGTCCGCCAGGCCGCGGCCGCGCGAGCGCCGGGGCAGTGGATCCGCGGCAACGGCTGGGATCAGCGGTATTTTGCCGAGGGTCGGGCGCCGACGCGGGAGGATCTCGATCGGGTGGCGCCGGACCACCCCGTGGTGCTGAACGAGTTTTCGTTCCACGCCGTCTGGGCCAACTCGAAGGCGCTCGCGCTGGCGGGCATTTCCCGCGACACGGTCCCGCCCACCGGCGGGGTCATCGTCAAGGATGCGGCGGGTGAACCAACCGGCGTGCTGTTCGAGGATGCCACCAGCCTCGTCTATCGAGCCATCCCGCCGTATTCACCAGCCGAGCAGCGGCAGGGGTTTGCCAACGCCACGGCGCTGATGGCGTCGAACGGGATCACCAGCTTCACCGATCCACTCCTCGATCCCGAGGCGGTGGCGCTCTATGCGGAGATGGCCCGGACGGGCGCTCTCAAGGCCCGGTTGACCGGTCTCCTCGGTGTTGGCGACACGGTGGCCGAATTGGAGGCCGCGTTGGCCGGGTATCGGGCGCCGGCCGGCGTGGACCCCAAGTGGTTCCGGATTGCCGGCGTCAAGATCGTGGCGGACGGGATTCCCACCAACAACAAGACGGCGTGGCTCCATCGGCCCTATGAAGGTGGTGGGAACGGGGTCCTCCTCGTCGGTGAGGGTGCCGACGAGCAGCGGGTGGCCGAACTCGAGGGGATGATCCTCGCGGCGCATCGGGCCGGGTGGCAGGTCGGCACCCATGCCACCGGCGACCGCACCATCGACGTCACCATCGAGGCCTACGCCAAAGCGTTGGCGGCCCGCCCGGATCGGGATCGGCGCCACTACCTGATCCATGCCGATCTCGTCACTCCCGCGGCGCTCCGACGGATGGTGGCGCTCGGCGTCGGGGCCAATTTCAATTCCACCATCAAGTTCCTGATTGCCGATGGACAGGTGTCAAGCATCGGCCCGGATCGAGCGGCCTACGAGTGGCCGTACCGGACCGCCATGGAGCTCGGCGTCGTCGTGGCCACCGGCTCGGACGCGCCGGTCACCGACGGTAACTGGCGGCAAGGACTCGCCACCTGCGTGTCCCGCGCCGGCAAACAGACGGGCAAGGTGTCGGGGCCGACCGAACGAATTTCGCTCGACCGGGCGATCTGGTCGCACACCGCGGCCGGAGCGTGGCAGGACCATGCGGAGGCCTGGAAAGGGACGCTGGTGCCCGGGATGGCGGCCGATCTAGTGGTGCTCGATGGCGCGATCGGCCGCGTCGACCCGGCGGCGATCGGGAGCATGGCCGTCGACGTTACCGTGGTGAACGGAGCGGTTGTCTACGAACGGTAGCGGCGCGTGCGGGCCGCCGGGTCACCCGCCCAAGTCGACGGATCCGGTATTGCCGTAGACCGCCACGCCCGGCCCGCCCCCCATCGGCCCATAGCCCGCGAACGGCGGCAGCTTGTACTTCCGCCAGGTCTCGTACCAGGCCAGATCCGCCTGGATCAGGAAGTCGAGGGGAATGGGCGGGTGTCCCGCCAGCGCCGTCCCCGGCTCGACGCACCACGTGTCCAAATGGGGCACCACGCCGTGGGACATCAGGTACTCGAATCCTTCCCGCGCCGAGG
>CADEGB010000102.1 GCA_902826755.1 uncultured Gemmatimonadota bacterium | reverse complement strand
CGGATGAGCTCCCGGGCCCGCCGGGCAAACCGATCGGTCAGGTGGGTCTCCGCCCGGAGTTCCCAGTATTGATGGCCCATGGCCTGGGAACTGGTGGTCAGCAACAGCTGCCGAGGCACGAAGAAGTTGTGGGCGATCGTATCGGCGGCCAAATGGGTCAGGTACCCGAGACCGAACGCGCGGAGGGGATCGGTGTCCGCGAAGTCGAAGGTTTCCTGCCCCACGTTCCAGAAGTGGGAGTGCCGGCCGGCCGGGACGTATTTCTTCGCGATCGAGGTGTCCGGCGCGATTGAGCCGTAGAGAAAATCGTAGGGGAAGGAGCCGATCAGGTCGGCAACCACCGGCGGCAACAGCCGGAGGTTGGCGAGGATCGTCTCGCTCAGGAAGATGTGGGTCCCGTGGGTCCAGGCGTGCGCATCCGCCGGCCAGGCCACCATCATCAAGAGCGCGAGCACCAGGCCGGTGATCGCGATCCGGCGAGTGGTCACCGGCGGCTCCGGGTCAACAGCCGCCGAATCCGCGCCAGCGCCGAGGTCCCGGTCCGGAAGGCCCGCAATTTGGCGGCGACGTCGAGCGCGGTGTCCTCGACTTCGGTGGAGACGACCTCGTACAGCGCGTCCAAGTCCTCCAGGCGACCCTCCACCCGCTTGGCTCCCCGGGCCACCCCGTGCCGGAGCCGCTCGCTCAGACTGAGCAGCGATTCGACCTCGCTCTTGAGGCGGCCGCCCACGTCGGCGCCGGTGCCGGCGAGCTGGTTGACGGCCTGGATGGTCGGCCCGAGTTCGCGCCGCAAATCCGCCACTTCCCGCGACAGCGAAGCCGCCTCGGCTGCCACCCGGCGACCGGCCAGCAGCAGCGCGCCGACGATCGCCACGAACCCGAGGGCAATCACCACCAGGGCAATCGCGATCGTGGGGCCTACCCAGCCGGGGAGGGTGCTCATGTTTCCAAAATAACGCCGTCGGCTCGCCTTGACGCGGCCCGGCGGCGGTGGCGAGGTTTTCCCGATGCCGCCTCGCTTCGTGGTCACCGGAGGACGTCCCCTCAACGGGACCGTTCGCCCCGCGGGCAACAAGAACGCCGCGCTCCCGATTCTCGCCGCCACCCTCCTGGCCGATGGCCCGGTCGAACTCGCCAACGTGCCCCGGATCCGCGACGTCGAGATGATGATCGCGTTGCTGGAGAATCTCGGGGCCCGGGTCGAATGGACCGGACCCAACGCGGTTCGGGTCGACGCCGCGTCCGCCGTGTCCAAGCCGCTCGACCCCGAACTGTGTTCCCGAATCCGGGCGTCGATCCTGCTGGCGGCGCCGCTCCTGGCCCGGTTTGGGCAAGTGGTGTTGCCGCCGCCCGGGGGGGACGTGATCGGTCGCCGCCGGGTCGACACCCATTTCCTGGCGCTCGAGGCCCTCGGCGCCAGTGTGATGGTCGGCGACCGGTACGAGATCGAGGCGCGGAAGCTGAAGGGGACCGATCTCTTTCTCGACGAGCCGAGCGTCACCGGCACCGAGAACGCCCTGATGGCCGCCGTCAAAGCCGAGGGGACCACGATCCTCCGGAACGCGGCGGCGGAACCGCACGTGCAGGACCTCGCCCGGATGCTGGTGGCGATGGGGGCCGAGATCGAGGGGATCGGAAGCAATACCTACCTGATCCGGGGCGGCCGGCCACTCAAGGGGACTCGGTTCGAGATCGGGCCGGACCACATCGAGATCGGGAGCTTCATCGGGCTCGCGGCCGTCACCAACGGGCAGCTCACGATCGATGGCGTTCGGGGCGAGGACCTCCGGGCCACCTTGATCGGCTTCGAGCGGCTCGGCATCCGCCCACGGCTCGAGGGCACCCGGCTGACCGTCGATCGCGACCAGGAACGGAGGATCCGGGCGGACCTTGGTGGTCACGTCCCGAAACTCGAGGACGGGCCCTGGCCGGCGTTTCCGGCCGACACGATGTCGATCGCGGTCGTCGCCGCGACGCAGTGCACTGGGATGATCCTGATCTTCGAGAAGATGTTCGAGTCCCGGCTCTACTTCGTCGACAAGCTCATCGGGATGGGTGCCCGGATCGTGCTCTGCGATCCCCACCGCGCCGTCATCGCCGGCCCGTCACCCCTCCGCGGCGGCACCGTCGAATCGCCGGATATTCGGGCTGGGATGGCCATGCTGCTGGCGGCCCTCGCCGCTGAGGGGCAGAGCACCATTCACAACGTCGGCCAGATCGAGCGCGGCTACGAGCGGATCGATACCCGGCTCCGCGAACTGGGCGCGGCGATCGAGCGGGTCGATGGGTGAGCCGGCCTCGGTGGCCGAACGCCGCCGCGACGACTGGCCGATTCCCTGGTTCGAGGTTCCCGACTGGCGCGGCCGATACGGCGTCGTGGCCGGCGTCACCGGCCGGGGCTCCGCTGAACATCCCTTCGACCTCGGGCTGGCCGGGTCGGCGCCGATCGGGGCGGTGCTCGACCGATGGCGGGCGGTCCAGCGCGCCTTTCCCGGGTTCGAGGGAACGGTGGTGGCCCGGCAGGTGCACGGCCGAGTGGTCCTCTGGCACGACCGCCGCCAGGGGTGGACGATCTTCGAGGGAGCGGACGGCCACGCCACCAGCACGGCCGGACTGCTGCTCGCGGTCTCGCTCGCCGACTGCGTTCCGATTTTCGTGGTGGACCCGGTTCGCCGCGCGGTGGCGCTACTGCATTCTGGCTGGCGAGGGACCGCCGCGGGAATCCTCGAGAGCGGGATCGGGGAACTGACGAGCCGCGGGTCCCATCCGGAAAACCTCGCGGTCCATGCCGGGGTTGGTATCTGCGGCGCTTGCTATCAGGTCGGCCCCGAGGTCGCCGCGGCCTGTGGCGCTCCGGCGGTGGGATCCGATCCGGTGCTGCTCGACCTTCGGCTCGCCATTGCCCGGCAGGCGCGGGAGCAGGGGGTCGGGACCATCAGCGTGTCGGCCTGGTGTTCGGCGCACGACCACGGTTCGTTCATGAGTCACCGGGCGTCGGGCGGCCGGGACGGGCGGATGGTGGCGCTTCTCGGCTTGGTTCCGTAAATATCCGGGCCTCGACCCCGACGGGTCGGGTCCTCAATCAGGAGCGCGGCACGATGACGGCAAAGGGATGGTTCATCTTGGCGGCGGTTGCCGCGACGGCGGGGGTCGGTTGTAGCCTTGGGGAGCAGGTCGATACCGACGCCCCGGTGGTTGGGATCTCCTCGCCCAAGGCCGATTCCACGGTGTCAGGCACCGTTTCGTTTGCCGCTCAAGTTCTTGATGGATATGGAGTTGCGAAGGTCGAGTTTATTGTCGACGGCGTGGTCGTGGGCGAGGATGTGACGGCGCCGTACAGCTACAACTGGAACACCCGGGCGGAGTCGAACGGCCCCCATGGATTGCGGGCCCAGGCCACGGATCCTTCGGGCAACGTGGGCTTCGCCTCGATCAGCGTAACGGTCGACAACACAAGGCAGTAGCGGCGTTTGACGGTTGACGCGGGGCCCGTCCCAGGGTACCTTTTTGGCTTGGAGCGGGTGGGGTAGGTTGGGGTTGGCTCGACGATGTGGGGTGCTCCCCCACATTTTTGTTTTCGGAGCCTCGTGGTCACCGTCCCCCGCTTCGGGGACGCGCGTAGGGGTACCTGCCGAGCGTTTCGTCCCTGCAAGCAAACCTGACGGAGTCGTTGCGGGTCGGTGATCGACCCGCGTTAACCTTGGCCCCTTATGCGGGGGGTGAAGTCAATGGCTGGTACATCCGAAATGCTGGCAGCGTTTCGCGAGCTGACCAACGCCAAGCAGCTCGATCGGTCCGACCTGCTCGACCTGTTGCGAGACGGGATCCACGCCGCGCTGGTCAGGAAGTTCGGTCCGAACGTCAAGTTCGAGATGAACGTCGACGAGTTGCAGGGTGTGATTCGGGTCGTGCGGTTGCGAACGGTGTCCGAGGCGGTCGACGATCCGAGCTGCCAGGTGGCGCTCGAGGAAGCGCGTTACGAGGATCCGGACTTCGCGCCGGGCGACGTGCTCGAGGAGGACGTTCCCTTCGCCGAGTTCGGCCGGCTGGCGGTTCAGGCCGCCAAGCAGCGGATCATTCAACGCGTCCGCGAGGGCGAACGGACCAAGATCCGGGAGGAGTTCGGCGACAAGGTCGGCGAACTGCTTTCTGGCGAGGTCCAGCAGGTGGAACGCGGCAAGATCGTCTTGATGCTCGCCAAGTTCAAAGAGGCCGAAGCGATCATCCCGTATCGGGAGCAGAATCACCGGGAGCACTTCCATCAGGGTGACACGATCCGCGCCGTGCTGAAGCGGCTCGAGGAAACCCCCAAGGGTCCCCGTCTGGTGCTGTCGCGGGCCGATCCGATGTTCGTCGCGGCGCTGTTCCGGCTCGAAGTCCCGGAAATCGCCCAGAATGTCGTCGAGATCCGGGCCATTGCCCGGGAGGTGGGAAGCCGGACCAAGGTGGCGGTCATCTCGAAGGATGACGCCATCGATCCGGTCGGCGCGTGCGTCGGCCTCAAGGGGTCGCGGGTCCAGGCGGTGGTCAACGAGCTCTCGGGCGAGCGGATCGACATCGTCCCGTGGTCTCCCGATCCGGAGCGGTTTGCCCGCCTGGCGCTCGCGCCGGCCCGGGTGGCCAAGGTGTTCTCCGATCCGGAGTCCAAGACGATCCAGGCCGTGGTGGACGAGGATCAGCTTTCGCTCGCCATCGGCAAGAATGGGCAGAACGTCCGGCTGGCCTCGGAACTGACCGGCTGGAAGATCGATCTCTACTCGAGTCGTGAGTGGTTGGAGCGGGGTGGCGAGGGTCCGCTGTTCGCGCCGGCGCCGCTCGGCGATGAGATCGTGAACCAGATCCAGTTGTCCGAACTCAAGGGCCTCTCGGGCGACGTGCTCGCGATTCTCGACAAGGCCGGGTATCGGACGTTGAACGACATTCTCGATCTGGAACAGGACGATCTGGGCAAGATCGCGGGGATGACCCCGGAGGCGAGCGCCGAACTGCTGGCGTTTCTCGCCGACCTGACCGCGGAGGAATCCGGCGAGGACGCGGCCAAAACGGAATGAGCGGAATCATCGGCTTGCTGGGCCTGGGACTCCGGGCCGGGCACGTCCTGATCGGGGTGGAGGCGGTCCGGCGCGCGCTCCAGGTGGGCGAGTGCCGTTGCATTGTGGTGGCGAGCGACGCGAGTCAACGGGCCCTGGAAAAGGCCGCCCGACTTGCCACCGCCAAGGGAATTCCGCAGATCGCCGGTCCGACCGCCCAGGAACTCGGGGCGCGGTTGGGGAAACCGCCGGTGATGGTCGTGGGTGTTCGCGATCCGGAACTGGCCGATGGCATCGTCCGGCTCGCGAGTGTGCAGGGTTCGATGGAGGCTTGAGTGGTCAAGACGAAAGTCCAGGATCTGGCGTCCGAATTCGGGGTTCCCACCGAGCAGCTGATGACACTGCTCCGGGAAATGCATGTCGTCGCGCGCGGCCCGCTGCAGCCGCTCGACGACACGCAGGTCGCGGCCATCCGACTCCGCTGGGAACGGGAGAAGCGGAAACAGGCGGCGGCCCCTGAGGAGCCCAAGAAGGCCAAACGCCGCACGACCAAAACCACCAAAGCGGCCGAAGCCGCCCCGGTGGCCGAGGTCAGTGCCGACCTGAAGCCGGCCAAACGGCGCCGGACCGCCGCCGAGGTGGCGGAGTCGGAAGCCGCGCAGGCCGAGGCCGACAAGGCCGCGCTCGAGGCGCAGGGGCTCGATCTCGAGAAGCCGCTGGTCTTCCAGCCCATCCTCGAAGCGCCGTCGGCGCCGATGCCGACCCTCGAGGAACGGGCCCGGGCCCTCTTCAAGGAACTGCCACCGCCTTCGGCCGAAGAGGCCGAGGCGGCCCCGGCGGCCGAGCCGGAACCGCCGCCCGAACCGGTCGTCGCCCGCGTCGTGCCGCCACCGCCGCCCCCGTTGCCGCCGATTCCGCCGCGGCTGCCCCGTCCCACGCTCCAGCCGGCCGCGCCGCCGGCCGATGGCGAGGCGGGGCCGCGGAAGCCGTTCATTCCGCCCCGGGTCCAGCGGGCGCCGACCGGTCCGCGGCCGGTGTTCAGCAGCGCCGGGGGGGCCGCCAATCGCGATCGCCCAGCCGGTGATCGGGGCGGGTCGTTCAATCGGCCCGGCGGGGGCACGTTCAACCGATCGGGTCCGGGCGCGCGCCCGGGTGGCCCGCCGCGTCCCGGCGGGCCGGGGCAGCGTCCCGGCGGTCCGCCGAGACCAGGTGGTCCCGGGCGACCGGGCGGCCCTCCAGGCACCGGCGCGCCGGCCCAGCGGAACTTCGGGCCCGACGCACCGGCCCGCGGGGCAGGTGGCCGGAAGAAGGGCAAGAAGAGCAAGAAGAATTACGTCGATCAGGATGCCGTGCAGGCCAACATCCTGAAGACCCTCGCGGGGATGAAGGGCGGCCCCCGGAAACGGCGGTCCGACGAGCCGAGTTATCGGGACCTGTTGGCCAGCAAGAGCGCCGAGGAGCGGGAACGGGAGAAGACCCGGATCCGGGTCAATGAGTTCATCTCCGTCTCCGAACTCGCCGACGCGATGAAGATCCCCGCGACCCAGATCGTCCAGTTCGCGTTCAAGGAAATGGGGATGATGGTCACCGTGAACCAGCGCCTCGACTTCGATCAGATCGAACTGATCGCGTCGGAGTTCGGGTTCCAGGCCATGAAGGAGGAGGAATACGCGGCGGACATGGGGGCAACCCCCGAGGCTGACGAAACCGACGTCGCCACCGTGCCGCGGCCGCCGATCGTGACGATCATGGGTCACGTCGACCACGGCAAGACCTCGCTGCTCGACCACATTCGGAAGACGAACGTGGTGGCCGGCGAAGCGGGTGGCATCACCCAGCACATCGGCGCCTATCACGTGTCGCTGCCGAACGGGCGGAACATCACGTTCCTCGACACCCCGGGCCATGAAGCCTTTACGGCCATGCGGGCCCGTGGCGCCCAGGTCACCGACATCGTGGTTCTGGTCATCGCTGCCGACGACCAGGTCATGCCCCAGACGATCGAGGCCATCAGTCACGCCAAGAACGCCGGGGTCCCGATCATCGTCGCGATCAACAAGATCGACCTGCCGACCGCCAACGTGCAGAAGGTCAAGCAGGATCTGCTCCAGCATCAGGTGGTCCTCGAGGAGTTCGGCGGCAACGTGCTCTCGGCCCAGATCTCGGCCAAGAAGGGGACCGGGATCGACCAGTTGATGGAGCAGGTCCTGCTCCAGGCCGAAATCCTGGATCTCAAGGCCAATCCCGACACCGACGCGAGTGGTACCGTCCTCGAGGCGACGCTCGACCCAGGCAAGGGGCCGCTGGCCACGGTGCTCGTCCAGCGGGGTACCCTCCACCTGGGCGATAATTTCATCTGCGGCAAGTTCTCCGGTCGCGTGCGCGCCATGAGCGACGAGCGTGGCAAGGCCGTCAAGGAAGTCGGGCCGTCGATTCCGGTCCGGATCCTCGGCTTCGAAGGCGTCCCGGCCGCCGGCGACACCTTCGTCAGCGTGGCCGACGCCCTCGAGGCGCGCGACATCGCGCAGAAGCGGCAGCGACTCGATCGCGAGGCGCAGAACCGTCGGAGTCAGCGGGGCACGTCGCTGGAAGACATCAGCCGGCAGCTCAAGGCCGGTCAGGTCACCCAGCTCAAGATCATCATCAAGGCCGACCAGGGCGGTCCGGCGGAAGCCCTCGCCGACGCACTGGCGCAATTGTCGACCAGCGAAGTCCGGGTCGACGTCATCCACCGCGGCGTCGGGGCCATCACCGAGAGCGACGTCCTGCTCGCGGCCACCGGCGGCGCCATCGTGCTGGGCTTCCATGTCCGGCCCGACGCCAACGCGCGGGCCATGGCTGAGCGGGAACACGTGGACATCCGGACCTACCGGATCATCTACGAAGCGGTCGAAGATGTCCGGGCCGCGCTCGAGGGTCTCCTCAAGCCGGAGCAGAAGGAGATCATCCTCGGCGAGGCCGAAGTGCTCGAGACCTTCAAGGTCTCGAAGATCGGCACGATCGCCGGCTGCATGGTCCGGTCGGGGACGATCGTTCGGACCGGCAAGGCCCGCGTGGTCCGCGATGGCAAGGCCGTCTACGCCGGGGCGCTGTCGAGCCTCAAGCGGTTCAAGGACGACGTCAAGGAAGTCAAGGAAGGGCTCGAGTGCGGTATCGGAATCGAGAACTTCAACGACGTCAAGGTTGGCGACCGGATCGAGGTGTTCCGCGTCGAGGAAGTCCGGCGGACTCTCGGAGAGTCTCCGAGCGCCACGAGCTGACGGAGAGACGTGGTGAGGACGCCGTCATCGTCGAAGCGCCGGCCGGATCAGGTCGGTGAGGTGATTCGGCAGGTCGTAGCGGAGGCCATCCTCCGCGATCTGCGGGATCCTCGGATCAAGCTGGTCACCGTTACCCGGGTCGAAGTCAGCGGGGATCTTTCCCACGCCCGGGTGTTCGTGATCGGTCACGAAGAAGCGGAGCAGGAGCAGGCCGTGATCGGCCTGGCGAGCGCGGCGGGGTTCCTCCGGTCGCGGGTCGCCAAGGCGCTGGCCACCCGAATCGTTCCGGACCTGACGTTCGTGGTCGATCGCGGGGTCGAGCACGCGGCCCGGATCGGCGAGATCCTGGCCGGGCTTCGGCGCGACAAGGAGGAGGCCTGACGACAGGTGGCCTCCTGATCGACAAGCCGGCGGGGATGACGTCCCACGACGTGGTCGCCCAGGTCCGGCGCCGGTTTGGGACCCGGACGGTTGGCCACACCGGCACGCTGGACCCGTTTGCCACCGGTCTGCTGGTACTGGTCCTCGGAGGGGCCACCCGGCTGGCGCGGTTCGTCGAGGCGGAGCGGAAGTGGTATCGCGCCGAGGCCCGGCTTGGGCAAGCCACCGACACCGACGACCTGACCGGTCGTCTGGTCGGGGAGCCGTGGACCGGGGTCTGGCCGAGTCAGGAAGCCGTGACCGCGGCCCTGGCGGCGATGGTCGGGCCGGCCCTCCAGTTACCGCCGGCGTTTTCGGCCAAGCAGGTGGGCGGCGAGCGCAGCTATCGGGTGGCCCGGCGGGGCGGGACGGTGGCGTTGGCCCCGGCGCCGGTGATGATCCACTCGCTCGAGTTGCTGGAGTACCAGCCGCCGATGGTGGCGTGGCGAGCGGAGGTTGGCGCGGGGACTTACTTGCGCGCCATGGCGCGTGATCTCGGCCAGGCGCTCGGGGTTGGCGCCCATCTGACGGCGCTTCGCCGCGAGGCGGTCGGGCGGTTCCGGGTCGAGGCGGCAACGCCGCTGGCGGCGTTGACCGGGGCAGAGCCGCTGATCACGCCGGCCTCCCTGGTGGACCACCTGCCGCGGGTCGAGGTCGGGGCCGAGGAATGCGCTCGACTTCGGCACGGGCAGCGGGTCGGTTCAGCCGCCGGCTGCGTCGGACCAGCGGCGCTGGTCGAGGATGGACGGCTCGTAGCCATCGGAGAACCGCGAGACGGGCAGTGGCACCCGATCGTGGTGTTGGCGGCATGAGCGCGTTGCCGCCGCTCGCCGGTGGTACCGTGGTCACGGTCGGCACGTTCGACGGTGTCCACCTCGGCCATCGCGCGGTGCTTGCGGAGGTCGTGGCTCGGGCTCGCGCGGCTGGTCGGGCGAGCGTCTTGGTGACGTTCGAGCCTCACCCGTTGGCGGTGCTGCGGCCCGAGCAGGCTCCGGGACGCTTGACGACGGAGGCGGAGCGGAAGGCCGCCCTGGCGGAGACCGAACTCGACTATCTGGTCGTGCTTCGATTCGATCGGGTGCTTGCCGGTCTGGAGCCGGAGGCCTTCGTCCAGAACGTGCTGCTCGAGCGGTGCCAGATGGCGGAGCTGGTCGTCGGGCATGATCACGGTTTCGGGAAGGGTCGGCAGGGCGATCTCGACACCCTGCGGCAACTCGGCGGCCGGTTCGGATTCACGGTGGACGCCGTCGGCCCGGTGGCGGGGCCCAGCGGTGGCCCGATCTCGAGCAGCGGCATCCGGGCCGCGGTGCTGGCGGCGGATTTCGCGGGGGCGGCGCGGGGCCTTGGACGTCCGTATCGGGTGTCCGGCGTCGTTCGCGGCGGCGACCGGCGGGGCACCTCGATCGGCGTGCCGACGGTCAACGTGGCGCCGCCGGAGGGCAAACTGCTGCCGCCGGACGGCGTGTACGCCGTCCGGGTCGAATGGGGCGGCGGAATCGCCGGCGGGATGATGAATCAGGGCGCTCGGCCGACTATCGGTGACGGGCGTCGATGGCTCGAGGCGCACCTCTTCGATTTCGAGGGCGACCTCTACGGGCGGGAGATCCGGATCGAATGGGTCGCCCCGCTCCGGCCGGTGCAGCGGTTCGATTCGCTCGCCGCCCTGACGGAACAGCTGGGGCGGGACCGGGCGGCCGCCCGAGCCGCGCTCCAGGGCGCGGAAACCTCTAACAGGGTGTCAGTTCGCTGACACGCGGTGCAGGGAACGATGTTCACCAATCTTCGCAACCGGCTCATCGTCATCGCGATCCTGATCATCGGATCCGGGTTCTTCCTCTGGAACAACAAGCGGAAGACGACCACCCCGGCCCAGGCTGGATCGGTCGTCAACCTCGGTCTCGATCTCCAGGGCGGGATGCACCTCGGCGTCGAACTCGATCAGTCGCAACGGGCTTCGGCCGATGTCTCCAAGGACCTCGACCTGGCGCTGACCGTGCTCCGGAAACGAATCGACGAGTTCGGTGTCCTCGAGCCCCTGATTCAGAAGGTCGGTAACGACCGGATCGTGGTCGAGTTGCCCGGCCTCAAAGATCCGGAGCGGGCCAAGGAAATCGTCAAGCGGAACGCGTTCCTCGAATTTCGGATCGCCGACGAGACCCAGGCGCTCGACAAGGCCATTCCGGCCATGGATCGCGCGCTTCGCGATCTCGGGATCACGGCCTCGGTGGCTGGGGCGCCCGGCAAGCCGAACGCGGTCCAGGAACTGCTGGCCGGCGATACGACCAAGGCGGGGGCCGATTCTACGGTCATCACCAACGGGATCTTCGCGTCGTTGATCGAGCAGGCCGGCGTCGCCGGGGTTCAGCCGATGCCCGGCGAGTACGCCGTCAAGGAGGGAGCCTGGCGCCGGGTGGACAGCCTGCTCCACCTGCCCGAGGTGCGGCGCCTGTGGCCGCGAGGGCTCGACTTCAAATGGTCCTTCGAGCCGACTACGGTCGGGGTCGAGCAATACCGTCTCCTCTACGCCCTCGACGAGAAGCCGATCATCACGGGCGCCAGCCTGGTCAACGCCACCGCCCAGGTCGATCCGCTCACCAACGGGTCCGAAGTCAACTTCGAGCTCGACCGGCAGGGTGGTCGCAAGTTCGGCCAGGAGACGGGTCGTCACGTGGGCGACTACATGGCCATCCTGCTCGACGGCGAGGTCCAGGGGCGGCCCCCGGTCATCCAGAGTCGGATCGACCGGCAAGGTCGGATTCAGCTCGGTGGGAGGACGCTGCAGGAGGCGCAGGACCTGGCGCTCACCCTTCGGGCCGGCGCGCTGCCGACCCCGCTCAAGATCGTCGAAGAGCGGCAGGTCGGGCCGAGCCTCGGGAAGGACTCGATCCGGGCCGGGCTCCTCGCCGCCATCGTGGGGACCGCGCTGGTGATGCTGATTATGGTCGGCTACTACCACGCCGCCGGGGCGGTGGCGGTCGGCGCGCTGGTGCTCTACACCCTGTTCACCTTTGGCGCCCTGTCCGTCTTCGAGGCCACCCTCACGTTGCCCGGTCTGGCCGGGTTCATTCTTTCCATCGGTATCGCGGTCGACGCCAATGTCCTCATCTACGAGCGGATGCGCGAGGAGGTCGATCAGGGCAAGTCTCTCCGGCTGATCATCGACGAAGGCTATCGCCACGCGATGCCCGCGATCATCGACTCGAACCTGAGCACGGTGCTGACGGCCCTGTTCCTGTTCCAGTTCGGCACCGGCCCGATCAAGGGCTTCGCCGTCACGCTGATCGTCGGCATCTTCGCCTCGATGTTGACCGCCATTTTCATTACCCGGACGTACTACCTCTGGTGGCTCAAGCGGAACTCCGAAGCGGATCGGCTGTCGCTCGGCACCTTCCGATGGCTCAAGGATGCCGCCTATGACTTCATC
>CADEGB010000101.1 GCA_902826755.1 uncultured Gemmatimonadota bacterium | reverse complement strand
CTCCGCCAGCGCATGCTCTTCCAGGGTGACCAGATGGGCATGGTTGTCCCAGAAGCCCGGCGCCACCACCAGTCCGTGGACGTCCAGCACGGTCGCCGCCCGGTCGGCGCCGAGGTCCGTGCCGATGACCGCCACCGTGTCGCCGGCAATGGCGACGTCGGCGACGAAGCCGGGGGCGCCGGTGCCGTCAATCACCGTTCCGCCTCTCAGGACCAGGTCGTATTCGGGTTTCTTGGAACAGGCGGCCGCCAGCAGGACCGCGGGCAGGATCCGAAACAGCCGCCTCAGGGAAGGGAACCCGACTACGCGGTGCATGGCGGTCCGGGGGCGCACGCGCCGAAGCCTACCGTGAAAGGGATTCGGCACCCATGAGGCACCCCGTTTGTCAGCCCCGACCGGGGAGGTTACCGATTGTCCCGGCCCTGGCGATCAGGTCTCGGATCGCGACGGTCACCGCGTCGGGCCGCTGGGAGACGAGCTTGACGTGGGATGCGTCCTCGAGGATCCGGTGCTCCGCCCCCGGATGGGACCGGACCAGGATCTCGTGCGATTGTCGCTTGGCGGCGTTCTGCCCCTGGATGATCTCGTCGCTCGCCCACATCCGCTGAAAGTCGTCGATGCCGAGCGCGGTGATCACGATCATCGGAACCGGCGGGATCGGGCCGCCCGACCGGATCTCGTCGTTCAGCTCGTCGATGTTCTTCGCCTCGAGGAGCCCGATGGGAAACCGCGCCGGGTCGGTGTGCCGGTCGACCAGCGCCTTGAGGATCGGCGCCGGCCAGCCAGGATACATCCCCTCGACCATTGGGCGGAAGGTCTGGAGCTGCTCGGCGCTGAACTCAGGCATTGGCTGGCCCTTGAAGGCGTCTTCGTGGGCGGCGGTCGCGTCCGAGCGGGAGCTGGCGTAGTCCTCGTGCGTGGAGTCGAGCATCAGAAGCCCGGCGACTTCGTCGGGCCAGAGCTGCGCATAACGGCGGGCGTAGAACCCACCAAGGGAATGGCCGACGAACAGGTAGGGCGCCGGAACCGAGGCTACCCGGAGCACGGTCCGGAGCTCCTCGACGACGGCTTTGGCGGTCCGCGGCAGCGCGATCGGGTCACTCCACCCCGTGCCGGCGCGGTCGTAAAGCACGCTCGTCGCGAACTCCCCCGCCAGCTGCTGGAGGTTGTAGTAGCTCAACCCCATCCCTCCTGCCCCAGGAAGGAACACCACCGATGGCCCGTTGCCCGACCGGAGGAGGTAGAACAGTCGGCCGCCCACCTCAACGTGCGATCCCACCGGGGGGAGCCCCGCCCCGGCCTGCGTCGTCGTCGTCATGAACCCTTCCAGTGAGCGAGCAAACAAGCTATTCTCAATTGTGAGAATACTATGAGATCGAGGCCACCGTGTCAACTGACTGGATCGAGCTCCTCCTTCACCCGGTCCGGATCCGGATCGTCACCGCGCTCCGGGCTCGCGGGGTCCTCACCACCGCCCAGTTGGCGGAGCGGATGCGGGACGTTTCCCAGGCGACGCTCTATCGGCAGGTGGCGACCCTGCTGGAGGCCGGGGTGCTCGAAGTCGATAGCGAGGACCGTAGCCACGGTCCCGCGGAACGGCGATATCGACTTCGGCCGGACGGGGCGAAGATCACGGTCGAGGATGCCCGGGCCATGTCGCTCGACGACCACCGGCGCGGGTTCACGGCGGCGATGGGCGCCTTGATCGGGGAGTTCAACTGGTACCTCGATCAAGCCGGCGCCGATCCCGCTCGGGACCGGGTTTCCTACCGGCACATGGTGCTCTGGCTCACCGAGCAGGAAATGGAGGCGCTCCAGAATCGGGTTCAGGAGGCGGCGTTCGAGTTGATGCGGCGACGGCCGGCTCCGTCCAGCCGGCCCTACCTGGTGACCCCGATTTGCTTCCCGACTGCCGGGCCAGGCGACTGATATCAAAGCGACCGCCGTCGACGGGCAGGGGGGCAGGCGTGGCGAACGTCACGATGGAGGCCGTTGCCCCGGCGCCTGGGTCCTCGCACATCACCAGCAGCGATGTGTCCGGTGTTCCGGAAGGGGCTGGAGTCGGATCATGGAGGGAGCGCTGTAGCAGCCCCGGGTAGAGATGCACGACCACGCCCGGCAACAGGATCCAGACGGCGCCCGACCGGTGTCCGGTGACAAGCGCAAGACTTGGCAAACCGATTCACGGCCGCCGGGAGTCCGCCCGCCAGCGCGCCACCACGTACTCGAGGAACTGGTGCGTCCCCCGCGCGGCCGCCTGCGCCCGGAGCGACCGAGTGTCGTCGAAGCCGTGGAAGCCCCCCTCCACCTCGGCCAGCAGTACCGGGGCCGTGGAGACGGCCTTCAAGCGAGCCGCAAACTGGCGGGCGCCCTCGACCAGGGCCAGCGCGTCGTTCGTACCCGTCACGATCAGCACCGGCGGCGCGTCGGCACGCAGATACGTGGCCGGCAGCATCTCGGCCCAGGCGGCCGGGTCAGCGGCCCGCTCGGGTGGCAGGACGTTGGTCCGCAGGTGCGCCACCAGCAGGTCCGTGGTCTTGGTAAAGTCGTAGTCTTCCAGTCCGGCATAATACGGCACCGCGGCCTGGATTCGGGTGTCCGCCGTTTCGAAACCGGGCTGCAGGCGGGCGTCGCCCGCCGTCAGGGCCAGATACAGGGCCAGGTTGCCACCCGCCGAACCGCCAGTGGCCGCGATGAATCCGGGGTCGCCACCGTACTCGGTAATGTGCTCCCGGATCCAGGCCACGACCCGCTTGGCGTCGACGAGCGGCGCGGGCCACCGCGCCTGGGGCGCCAGGCGGTAGTTGATCGTCACCACCACCCACCCGGCGCGCGCCATCCGATGCAGCAGCGGGAGGGCCGACAGGTTCTTGCGCCCGGAGGCGTAGCCGCCACCGTGCATGTGGACCAGGACCGGGCGGCCGCTGCCCGGAGGGCCGGCGGGGCGCAGGACATCGAGCAGGTTGCGCTCGCCGTGGTCGCCGTAGGACACGTCGGCGATCGTTTCGATGCCGTGCGGGTCGAAGTTGAGCGGCCTGGCCCAGTCGCCAAACGTCACCGGCGCGGTGGCCAGGGCGCGTTGCTCGGGCGGGATCCGGTCGAGGAACTCCGTGCCCAGCCCAGACTCGAGCACCCGCTGCATCCGCCCCGATTCGCCCGCGGCACGTCCCAGGCCGACCCCAAGGAGCACCACCGCCGCCAGGATCAGCACGCACCCCGCGCGCCGAGAAGCCAACCGATGACCGCCCCGGGCCACCAGGAGGGCCGCCACGACGACGCCGATGCCGATCATCGGCAGGGCCAGTTCGCTGCCGGGTAACGCCATCACGTCCCAGTACCCCCGGATGGGATCGATGACCCCGTCGCGCCCCGTGTAGCGGAACGACGCGATGAGGGCCAACGCCAGCCAGAGGAGGCCGAACGCCAGGCCGAACCAGCTGAGGAGTTTGCGAGGCATGCTCATGGAAATGTCACGGCGAGCTAGGCTTTGATCCGGGTGGCCACGAGGCTGTAGCGCCCGGGTTTCCAGCTCGCGCCCCCGTCGACCGAGACTTCGGTCCGGATCTCGAACCGGTCGGTTTCGATGGCGTGATAGATCTCCCGGTTGATCATCGGCGTGCCGTCGGGCGCCTTCGAGCGGCCCGTCACCACCATGGTGCCGCCGACCAGCTCCGCCTCGTTCTCGTACCAGGTACCCGGGGTGGGCACATAGAGGTTTCGGCCATCCCATTTTCGGGTCAGCGGATTGAACGACCGGAGTTCGATGCCGGTGGCGTCGGGCTCGCGCCACTCCTGCATCATGACATAGCCGTTCGCGACCCAGTGATTGTGCCACTTGGCCTGATAGACGAGGGGCTGGCCACCAGCTTGCGGAATCGTGACGGTCACGTCCCAGTCGCCGGCCAGAAAATCGTATTGGGCCAGCTCGGCTGGCCCGGCGGGGTTGCGCGCCAGAATCGGGCTGTCCGCGCCTGTCTGACGGACGCTCTGTGCGACGGCCGCCCGCGCGCAGAAGGCCAGCGCAAGAGCCGGTGCGATGAGCCGCCACTTTGCCGTCATGGCCTTGAATGTACCCAAGCGGTTCCCGCGCGCGAGCCCCGTACGCTGCTGGCAATGTCCGACAAAGCGGGGCGGTGCGAGCGTTCGAGCGGATCCCTCGGTCCCGAGGGGCGAACCGAGGCTGGATGACCTACGCTCAGTGATGCTGACTCTAATCTTGACGGACGGCAATCAGGTCGATTTCAACGAGTGCGCCGTGCGCGCCGGCTGGCAACACGACCTGTACCGTGGTGCGTGCGGGCTTGTTCGGTTGATCCTTGGTGCCGAAGAACTGCGTGTACCCGGCCATCATTCCATCGAAGTCCATCGTACCCCCCTTCGCTGAGTCGGCGCCGAGGTACACGCGAACCATGGCAACGTCACCCAGCGTCAACTGCTCCGATTCGAGCAGACGTTTGAGAAACGTCAGGACGCCGACCGTTTGGGACTCGGTGTCGTGGTGGCGCTTGAGGTCGGGATCGAGGCTGCCGCTCACGTAGAGCGTATTCCCCAGCCAGACGGCCGCTGAGGTTCCGGCGGGGAGGCGGAGGCCGGGCGGCGGGGGGACTTCGCGCCGGAATTGGGCGTCGGCTGGACGGGCCATGAGCAGCAGGACGGCCGCCGTACCGAACAGTCTGATCAGCATACAGGCACTCCCATTGGGTGACGAGTCAGCGAGCATCCATCGTGTCGCCGTTGCCGTTCGCGGTGAGGTTGCGCAGCCTGGCGACGAGCGCTTCACCGGCCGCCCGAATGTGGGCCTCCAGCAGTGCCCGCGCCTTTCCGGGGTCGCCGTGCTTGATCGCGCGCAGGATCGCGCGATGTTCCTTGTCGGACCGTGGCTGCCAGTCGAGATGCTTCCACGTGGCGAAGAGGTGGCGTGCGGCGCTTTGATGCAGGTCGTCGATCGCGGCCATGAGTCGAGGCATGTGGCAGGGTGCGGTGAGCGCCCGATGGAAGCGCCGGTTGGCCGCCTCCCACGCCGCGATCTGGTCGCTGGCCTCTCCGGCGGCCAAGGCCTCGCGGGCGGCCTCGAGGTCCGCCCGCCGGAGGTGCGGAAACGCGTGCTGAAGTGCGAGGCCCTCGAGCGTGGCCCGCATTTCCGTGACCTCCGTGACTGAGCTGGGATCCAATGACGTCACACTGACGCCACACCGCGGCTTATTCATGGCCAAACCCTGTGCCTCGAGCCTCCGAAATGCTTCGCGCACCGGGATGTGGCTTGTCCCAAACTCGACGGCGAGATGGTCTTGCAGCAGGCGTGAGCCCGGCGCGAGCTCGCCGCTCACGATGCGGTCGGCCAACTGCCGAGCGATTCGGGAGACGACCGATAGATCTGACTCGGAGGGCGCCGCGGGAAGCGGCTCTACTAGTCGCATAGATTATATATTATCGGCGATTCCGGTATGGTGCAAGCCGGCCGGGCTGGGGAACGGCAGGGTGCCATCTG
Source organism: uncultured Gemmatimonadota bacterium (assembly GCA_902826755.1). Classification (GTDB taxonomy): domain Bacteria; phylum Gemmatimonadota; class Gemmatimonadetes; order Gemmatimonadales; family GWC2-71-9; genus SHZU01. The sequence goes on along the minus strand of CADEGB010000101.1, from coordinate 6,718 downwards.
CGGAGTACCGGGCTACTTGGCCCCGGCCAGGCCGTGCGGGTCGAGTCGTCGCTGCTGGACAGGGCCTCGGTCGGCCGACTACACTCGGAGCACTCGAACCGCCTCGACCGGAGCCAGACTCAAATGACCGACCGCCTGACCCGCCGGGACTTTCTGGCCGTCGTCGGCGCGGCGACCTCGGCGCCGGTGTTCCTTCGCGGCGCCGCACCCGATCCGGTCGCCGTCACCACGGGCGGGTCGGTCCGCGGCGCGATCAACTCGGCGGGGGTCGTGGCGTTTCGGGGCGTCCCGTTCGCGGCCAGCACGGCGGGTCCGGGCCGATTCCGGCCCCCGGCGCCCGTGCCTGGCTGGAGCGGCATTCGCGACACGCTCGCGGCCGGTCCGATCGCCCCTCAGAACGACGACGACAGGATGGGCCTCCTCGCCCGATACACCCAGAGCGAGGATTGCCTCAACCTGAACATCTGGACTCCCGCCCTCGACGACACCCGCCGCCCCGTCATCGTGTTCATGCACGGCGGCGGGTTCACCACCGGCTCGGGAAGCTTGGGGCTCTACGACGGCTCGATCCTGGCCCGCGCCCACGACGTCGTCGTGGTGACCATCAACTATCGGCTCGGCATCTTCGGCTTCCCGCCGTTTCAGCTCCACGGACCGGAGGTCTCGGCCAATTTGGGTCTCGAGGACGCCATCGCCGCCTTGCAGTGGGTCAAGGCGAACATCGCGGCCTTCGGCGGCGATCCCGATCGCGTTCTCCAGTGTGGGCAATCCGCCGGCGGGATGCTGTCGGCCACGATGGGCGTCGTCCCGGCGGCTCGCGGCCTCTATCAGCGGGCCGTCCCAATGAGTCTCCAGTACCTGGTCACGGTCGATCGTGACCGCCAGGCGCGGTACACCGCCGAGATTCTGGCCGCGTTGGGCATTGCTCGCGGCGACCTGCGCCGGCTGGCAGACCTGCCGATGGCGGCGCTCCTCGAGGCGCAGGGCGTGGTCCGCGCCAAGGGGCTCGCCGCGGCGAATCCCGAGGACCAGATCCGGTGGCCATTCATGCTCAACCACGACGACATCGTCCTCGGCGAAGACCCCTGCGTCGCGATCGGCAAGGGGCGTTATCGCGACGTGCCGACGCTGGTCGGCGCGACAACGGAGGAACTGATGCTGTCGCCCGCGCAGGAACGGGCCAATCCAACCGCCCGGGCCCGGTTGGCCAAAGACGTCTTCCTGGCGGGGCTCCGCGGTCAGATTGGGGCCGGCAAAACGGACGCGGTCTGGTCAGCCTATCGAACGGAGTATCCCGACAAGAGCGACATCGATCTCGCCGGTTTGATCAGCACCGACCAACTCTACCGGATCCCGGCCGTACGCCTCGCCGAAGCCCAGGGGCGTCACCCGGGTCGAGCCTGGGCCTACCAGGTCGGGTACCGAGGGACCGGCCCGGTGTTTCATGGGGCCCACCATGCCATCGACCTCCCGTTCTGGTTCGGCACGATCAAGTATCCGCCGGTTGCGGCGATCTTCCTGGGGCACGACGCGACCGAGTTGGAGCTGACGCTGGCGGCGGAGATGCAGCGAACCCTGGCGACCTTTGCCCGGAGCGGGATGGCGGAGTGGCCGGTGTATGAACTGCGAACCCGACAGACCAGAATGTTCGACCTCGAGAGCCGAACGGTGGCCGATCCCCGACCGGCGACCAGGAAGGTCTGGGACGGGGTCGTCGGGTAGCCGGCCGACGGCATCACCTCGCGGGACGGTGAGCTCGAGACCTTCTGCACCATCGCGTTGGAGCTCCGATTAGAAAGGATCGGGCACCAGCGGTCCGGGTCATACTCCGCCGACAACGGACAGTCTGATATGGCAGTCCTGGGAACCATCACGATCGTGGCTCTGGTGGATCCTCCGTTCGTTGCACCAGATGCTCCCCGCGCAACCATTTGCCGCTCCAAAGTGTCGCACCCTCAACACCTTGCATGAGCTAGTTCGATGCAGCGACGTGAATGGTGCTCCGCGATGGCCGGAGCGCTCCTCGTTTCCGACTTCGCCCGGCCCTTTCTCACCAAGAAACCGGGCGGCCCCCTCTTCTTCCTTGCCTCCCGCGCCCAGACCCGCGTTTACCTCCTCGGCTTCGGCGAAGCGAAAGACCGGTCCTGGCTGACCGCCCCTATCGAGCGCGCGTTCAACGAGTCGACCGACCTCTGGCTTGAAGGCCCCGGCCCCAATCCCAAGGACGAAGACCCCGCCACCAAACAAGCCGCCGCCGACCGCATGGACCGACTCGGCCGCGAGACCGGACGTACCCTCTTCGACGCCCTCGAGCCCCCCGTCCGCGAGCGGACCCTCGGGTACCTTTCCGAGCTCGGCATCCCCCGCGACTCGGTCGCCCCCCTCCGCCCCTGGAAGGCCTACTACTCGATCGTTGGCGGCTTCATGTCCAAGCAGGCCCTCACCACCAAACCGATCTTCCCCGATGCCGTCTTGAGCGAGCTCGCGACCGCCCAGGGCAAGCCGATCGGCTACGAGCTCCCCACCCGCGAAGCGTTCGTCACCTGGATTTCGGGGATGTCCGACAGGGAGCAGAGCCAGTACCTGGCCTGGCTCCTCGACTTCCTCGACGACTACAAGAAAGGCGCGAACGGAGACGACGAGACCTTCGGCTGGACCAGGGGCGAGAACCTCCCGACCCGCTCCCTCGACCGGATGCGGACCCAAATGCCTGATCTATATACGGTGATGCAGATCCGCCGGAACGGCTGGTGGGCCGACACGGTCGCCAAGCTGCTCCAGGGGGAGGGACCCCACTTCGTCGCCGTCGGCCAGCTGCACGTGCTGGGCCCCGACGGAATCCCCAGCCAGCTCGAGCGCCGAGGGGTGTCGGTCAAACGGATCGCCTCGAGCTAGCGATCTCGCGTCGATGTTCCGCGGCCTAACGTCGTGTGCTTCAGCGGCGGGCGCCGCACGGAATTGAGCGGCCGCGCAGCTCTCCGGTCAACATCGGGGCGCGGCGGCTTGTCACACCGGGGCACTGGGCGCGCGCGAATCCGACGTCGAGAACGGCCGACGAAGGAATCGACCCGCGTGCGGAATTGTCTCCGTCGTTGCTTTACACTCTGAGGCCGCCAGCTACATTAGTCGTCTGGCGGATTGCGGGAACGACTTCAGTTGGGGCGTGTCGTCATTTGAGCCGAACCGAAGCGCCGACGAGGGAGAGGCCAGCGAGGACATTCCGGCGCGAGTCCCGGGCCATCGCGCTGCTTGCGATCGCGGGCCTTGCGTTGGTCGGAACGTTCAACGTCATCCCCGCGGCGCTTTTGAGTGGCAGCTACCCCTGGTACAGCGATTATGCGGCCATCCAGACCGCGCTCGCGGGCGCGCTGAGTCCGCTCTGGCGAGAACAAGCTTCATCGTTGCCTCCCGAGTTGGCCCGGCTTGTTCGCTTTTTTCTTCTCTGGCACGCCATCAAGGTCGTGATCTGCATTGCGGGCGTCTCAGTCTTCACGGCACTTGGGGTGGCCCTCTGGCGCCGGTACCTCGACGCGACCCACCGGGCCGCCTTCTGGAGATGCGGCGCCACGGTCGCAACGATCGTCGCCGCCCTCGCGACCGTCGTACTGGTGCTGAACGTCCAGGCCACTGCCGTGCCCCTGGTGGCGCTCCTGCCGGCGCTACCGGCAGGGAGTCAAGACCACGACCTCACCGGCGCCGTAACCGAAATCCGGGCCGCGGCGTCCGATCGGTCGAACCCGTCCGGCGCGTCGCCTGTCCTGTCCTTGCTCCTTCGTCAGGTGGAGCGCTACTACTGGGTATTGGCCTCGCTGTCGGCGGTGCTGGCCTTGGCGATGGCCTCGGCCAGCATTCTTCTCTGGCGACGGCGCGGAGCAACAACGGTCGAGGCTTCGAGGTCGAGATCCGTATGCTCGACGGTAGGTGTCGTTACGGCTCTGACGGCATGCGTCTTCCTGGTCGGCGTGGCCGTTGGCGTTATCTCCGCACTGCAGCCGCCGGATTCCCTCGTTGGACTACTGGCGGGAGTGTAGTCCGCTGATTGGGGTGATGTTCTAGCTGGCGTAGGCGCGAGGGCGCGTTTCATCGCCGACTCCACAAAGGAGCGCTGCGAACGGCGGGCCGCCCACGTTCATCGCAGCCCGCTTGCGGCTTTACTCTCCTGGAACGAAGATCGCTTGCCCCGGGAAGCCGCTACGCGAGAAGCCTTGGGCGCCACCTAACGTACAGAGCATAAGCGGCGAGGCCGCCGCAACCGGCCTCGTGGAGACAAGGAGCTTCCGCCGGCCTCGTCCGACTTCATGCTCATGTTAGGCGGCCACATCACGGAATCCTGAGCAGTCGCGCCAGTTGATCGGAATGTACCACTGCCGCGAAATCGCTGCCGACGAGCCGCACGCGGTCGGAAAGGGCCCGGTATCGCTCAGCGGAAGCGGCGGCTAGGCCTGGATCAATCACGACTATCTCCTGAGAGCTGACCTCCTTGGCAAGGAGGGCGCGCACATGGACATCAGCTTCAGGAAAGGAATAGCCAACGAAGACTATGCGCCTGGCTCGTCTCAGCTCCCTCATCGTCTCCGTCACGATCTGGGCCAGAACCGGATGTAAGAGATCCTTCGAATGACTTGGTGGCGCGACCAGTGTCTGGAACGACCCCTCGCAGTATGGACACCTCAACGGTGAAACGACCTCGGGCTCGAAGCAGGATGCGCCGTCGACTCGTAGGAAGCCACCCTGGTTTAGGTCGATAGACGTATCCCAGGGGGTCAGGAGAACCTCACGGCATGGTGGACAGTACTTCCAATTCAGCGATCCATGCGGCTTTAGCACTTTGATCGGCACCGGATCTCCGCCGGGCCATCGGCGGATTGGCTTGGCGGCGTCGATCCACCAGTGGTGAGCCTGAATACGCGGTGGCTCATCGAAGTTCATCAGCCTAATGCAATAGTCGACCAGGGCTCTATCTGGGTACAGTGGATCAATGGCTTCCTCCAAGGTCGTATCGTAGTTGAGGCTCACTACGGACACGTTGCGATTAACTGCGGCTACGGACTCCCAGAATGCTCGGTAGTTGGAGGCCGGGGAGCTGCGGACGCGGTCGATGACATAGTGAATGCAATTGATCAGTGCGGCCCGGACGTTCGCCAAGACCCCGATCGTGAAGCCATCTGGAAGGCCTTGACGCTGCTCGAGTAAGACATCAAGGAAACCAAAGACCTCCTCGAGGGTTGCGAAGGGGGCGCTATCGTCGGAGCGAGGAAACCATCTGTGCAGGAACGTCCGGACTATCCGGCCGTTGTTGGAATCACGGAGCTCTGGATGCGTCGGCCGATACATGTGTGGTAGGAGATCCTTTTGCATAGGCACGCCGTCCGGCGCCGACGCGCCAGCCCCGAGGATGAACACTACATCCCGGGTCGACGGGTACTCGTAGAAGATCTCGTCCAAAGGATTCATGGCCTTGATGCCGGGTGGGCCGCGCCGTCAGTCTTCATCTCTTAGTTAGCTAGCAGGGTGGCCCTTATCGGCCGAGCGGGTGCTGTGCGTCGAGCCAGACGCAGAACGCCTCGACCTCGTCGAGCGCCGCGAGGAGTCTTTCCCGGCCAATCTCTAGACGGAGGCCGCGTACCAGGGGGGTATTTGGATGCTCGGCAAGCAAGGCCTCCTCGAGCGGATCGGCAAAAAAGCTGCTGCGACCATGGGCGGCAGTCTTCAATTGCCTGGCTCGCATGGAGGTAATGTCTTCCGTGTGCTGAATGAGGTTGCGACCGAGAACGACGTCCTCCAACATGGTCAGGTTGCTCGGCCCAGTGTGCCAGTCAATGCCGAGGGCGGCACAATAGACGCGGTAACCATTGATCCAGCCCCCCTTGAAGGCTCCCCGGTATTTGGCGTCGTGCGGCAGGCCGACGCCGTGCTCTCGCAGCTGGTCGTCGCCTGCGCGCTCGCGGAGCTCTTTGAGCCACTCTCGGATGTACAGTTGCAGCGACGTGGCCACCATAGACAACGCCGCCTGGCCGACGCAGTCCAAGGCGTCACCGGCCCGGATCCATTCATCGAGAAACGGCGGCTCGCTGTCTTCGTAACCAGCCGGCGCCTCGTAGGGGGCCTCGTAAGCCTCGATTCTGCGCCTCCGCTCGATGAACGGCGCGCAAGCATCATCGTAGAAATCACGGATGAAGGCCAGCCGGTCACGCAGGAAGTGGAGGTAGTCCACGGAGTCTCGGGTGCGAGCTAACGGCAAAGGGATAAGCTGCCGAGCGGCCCGAGCCAATTCCCGCCTGGCACCACCCGTCGGGCCGCTCGGTGAGTCTTCATCCCTGTGTTAGACGGCATATCCTACTCCATCATTCGGAACCAGTCCCGGAGACTCAGTTCGAGCCGAAGTACTTCGTCCTCGGCAAGGGGGCTGCAATGCGCTATGGGGCCCCGCAGGAGGTTCAGGTTTGCCAGAACCTTCTCTACAGCTCGCTGGCTGTCAAAGATGCCCCCAAAGATGTCCCAATTTGCCTTGATCAACTCTCCGAGCTCGCCGAACGTCGTAAAGTCGATGGGGTTGTCGGACCGCAACGTGATTCCGGAGTCAACTTCGCGTTGGATGCGGGCCTTGACGTCTGCGTGCAGTTTGGGAGGCACCCGGCCTCCGTCCCACCACTTCGCACCGTCCTGCTGTCTCAGGGACTCGTCAATGATTTCCCGGATTGTCTTTTCGAGACAGTAG
>CADEGB010000100.1:9523-12339 GCA_902826755.1 uncultured Gemmatimonadota bacterium | reverse complement strand
CAGTCTTGCCGAGTTCCTTGACGCCGTACCCCTTCGAGAACACGACCGAGTCGCCCTGGACGATGGCGATGGCCAGTCCGGGCATCTCCCATTGCTGGCGGACCTTTTCGATGTGTTCGTCGAGGGTGCGAAGCTGGGCGGCCGATAGCAGCGGCGCCGGTTTCGTCGGAGGGGTCCCGCCGCCTCGCTGAGCTGCTGCCGTCGTCGACCCGAAGAAGACCAACCCACACCACAGCGCACCCAGCCGCAGAGCCCCGCGGGGAGTCCGTCTCATCAGCAACCACAACGAATTAGATCTGCCCGCGACACGTGGCCCGCGCGGCGGGTGTGGGTTAAAGCTACCGGCCCCGCCAAACGCGAACAAGGCCGGCCGGCGCTTCCTTGCCCACGGGGGCGCCTGGATCAGGGCGGGGTGGGTCGCGATCCCAACAGGATCCCGGCAATCCGGCGGGCAAGCGGGTCGACGGGTGCCACCCGGTCATCGCGGCCTTTGACGTTGGCGACGACGGCAATGGTGATCCGCTCGTCTGGAAAGTGGTAGAGGTTCGCGGAGAAGCCGGTGATGCCGCCCCCGTGCGTCGCCAGGCGCCGCCCGGCCAGGCTCGTGATGAACCAGCCGAACCCGTACCCGTCCGCGTCGGTGTTGAGGCGGGCGCGAGCGGGACTGCCATCCGCCAACCGGCCGGCGGTCCACGCGGTGTCTAACTGCGCGGGAGCCAGGAACCGCCCTGCTTGCAGGGCCACGCCAAAGGCGGCAAAGTCCGCGGCCGATAGCGAGAGGCCGCCTGATCCGAAGCCACCGGTAATCGCGGTGGCCGGTCCCGGCACGCCCGCCACCACCTCGTGGGGACGAGCCCGAGCGGGATCCTCGGCAAGCCCGGCCCGGTAGCGCGCCTGCCGCATGCCAAGCGGGCCGAAGAGCCGGCGGCGGAACACCTCCTCGAGCGGGCGGCCCTCGACTGCTTCGATCATCCAGCCCAGCACGGTAAAACCAGTATTGCTGTATTCGAAGCGGATCCCCGGCTCGGCGCTGGGCACCGACGCGTCGAGTCGGCGCCGGTACTCCGATACATCCGGATCATCATCGTTGTCCCGCCGCAGATCGCGAGCGATCCCGGAGGTGTGGGTCAGCAGCTGCCTGACCGTGATCCGCCCGTACCCCGCCGGCAGGGGCAAGTAGGTGCTGACCGGCGCATCGAGCCGGATCCGCCCTTCGGCGACCAGCAGCTGCACCATCGCGGCGGTGAAGGGCTTGGTAACGGAGGCAATGTTGAACGGAGTGGTATCGGTGACTCTGCGGCCGGTGGCAATGTCGGCCACCCCATACCCCCGGCGCAGGATCACCTTGCCATCGGCAACGACGGCAACCGCCACCCCCGGCACGCCACGCGACAGGGCCTCGGCCACAACCAGTGAGTCGACCAGGCGCTCGATCTCACCCCCCGCGGCCGGCGCCGGGGTCAGGATTCGGTTTCGAGGAGTAGCTGGCCCGGCATCGGCGGCGAGCCAGCAGCCCAACGCAGACACCAGCAACGCCGTTGACCCGAAGTGGCTGATGCCCATCGCCTTACTGTCAACCTTGTTGAACGGCGGCATTCCGCGGCATTTCGAGAGGACTTGGGGCCGTACGGAAGGCGAGACCCGCCGGTGTCAGACCCGGAGGATCTTCTCCAGCGGCCGGCCCTTCGCCAGCTCGTCGATGAGTTTGTCGAGATAGCGGGTCTTCTGGACGACCGGGTCCTCGATGTCCTCGACCCGATAGCCGCAGATCGTGCCCGTGATCTTCTTGGCATTGGGATTGAAGGCCGGGGCGCGACCGAAGAACGTCTCGAAATCGATCCCGTCGGCAATCGCGGCGCGGAGCGCCTCCAGGTCGTACCCCGTGAGCCAGACGATGACTCGATCCACCTCGTCTCGGGTCCGGCCCTTCTTTTCGGCTTTGGCCAGGTAGTGCGGATACACGGACCCGAACTTCATCCGATAGATCCGCTCGTTCGAGGTGGGCTTTCCCATGACAGGTCTCCGACCAGGACTGGCACCCAACATGGCTGCGGGGCCCGCCACTTCGCAATCACCCCAGGCCGGTCGGATTCAGGGCATGCCGAGCCAGTCCGGCACCCGATGGGCCAGGAGCCAGGCCCGCAGCATCTCGTTGAATCGGTCCGGGTACTCCCAGTTCCAGGCGTGCCTGGCCTTGGGCACGATGCGGCCCTCCGCCTGGGGCCAATCGGCCTCGAGCTGAGCCACCGTTTGCCTGATGCCGCGGTACTCCCGGGCTCCGGCCACCACCAACGCTGGTACCGGACTGGCAAGGAGGGCCGGGGTGATCCGGAATCCGGCGACACCGCGCATGGCGTGCCGCATGAACCCCTTCGGCATCCGTCCAATGTCGGCAGCGAGCGACACCCGATCCTCGGCGGTCAGCTGCAGCAGGCGGCCAGCCATCCGCAACGCCAATGGGGTGGTTACCTCCATGAGCCATCCCACCGTCTCGGCGGCTGGCATCCCGACGCCTAACGCACCGGTGGTAACCAACCGATCCACCACCTCGGGGAACCGCCCCGCGAGTTCGAGCCCGACGACGCCCCCGAGGCTCAGGCCCACGACATGGGCCTTGCCCCCGGTTGCGTTGGCCCGGATCCAACCGGCCACCATCGCGGCGGTGGCCGGGATGGAATCCCAGGGCCGATCGATCGACACCCCATGGCAAGGCAGGTCGAGCGCCACGGCATCCAACTCCGGCAGCGCCAGTATCTGCGGCCGCCACATCCAGCCCGAGAGCCCGCCTCCGTTCAGGAACACCACGGACGGCTGGC
>CADEGB010000100.1:0-9513 GCA_902826755.1 uncultured Gemmatimonadota bacterium | reverse complement strand
GTCGGCGGCCGCCTCGATGAGCGGATCCTTGCGTTGCTCGGCGGGCGTGAGCCGAAGCTATCGGTCCCGCGAAACCCGAACAAGGCCGGCCGGAGCGCTCCGGCTCCAGGCCCGGGGTCCCAGCGAGGGTCAGGGATCGGTCCGAACCCCCCGCATCCAGAGCGGCTGCTCGATGCCCGGCATCCGGAATCCGGTCGCCCGCCCGCGACCGTCGACAGTGAAGGTCACCGGACCGTCGAGTTCGACGTCGCGCGGGCCTTCGGCATCGTGCATCTCGAACCAGAACTGATGCGGCTGCCCGGTCGGAAACAGCTCGAATCCGCCCGGCCGATCGTCGATCGTCCCCTTGAGCCGCCCGTCATCGTGCTGGAGCCGCATCAGCATTCGGGTCGAATCCCTCGATTCGGCGAACAGCCAGACGGTGTAGCTCCCCAGGTACGCCGCCACCTGGCCGGCCGCGAGCCGGGGCCGCCGCGGCGCGGTCGCCTCCACCTGGACGTCGAGCGAAATCGCGGTCGGCCCCCACTGGAACCGGAGGGTGGCGCCGTCCCGCCGAAGCTCGGGAAAGGAAAACGTCAACAGGTCGAGGCTGGGCGCCGATTCCGGTGTCACCGGCACGGCGAGAAACGTCTCCGTCGGCTTCGGGCGCTCGAGATGATAGCGACGGGTCCGAGTATCGAGATGGAAGGTCCAGCCGGACTCGGTCGGCACGATCCACACCGAGTAGCTCCCGGCCGGAACCGGTCGGCCGGCGAGCCGGATCGGCTTGCTCACCGTGAAGGTGGTGGCCCAGTTTGCTCCCGGCGTCCACACCTCGCCCCAGTGAACCACTCCGCCGAAGGCGGTCCGACCTCGAAGCCGGGGCCGGCCGAAACTCACCTCGATCCGGGTGCCGTCGATGAGCTGCGCGACGGTCCCCCGCTCGCTAGCCCGCACCTGAGCCGTCGCGGTGCCCGCCGTCGAGGTCACGCCGAGGAGGATCACGAGAACTGCCGTTCGGTGGGCCATGCGACGCCTCCTGACGAGGAAGCCCGGATGATAACGGGTCGAGCGGGGCCCGACCGGTGGGAGCCCCCGACAGCGCGGCCGCTCTCACCACGTTCCGGGACCCCGCCGCTCGGCGTCATGCCCGCGCTCGGGCGGCATCGGTCAACCGAACTCGCCTCCAATTTCGATTCGGCGATCGGGAACAGGGACCCGGCGCTGCTCCACCGCTCTCGCTCCCTTTCCAACCTCACGACCGAGACGTAGGTTCCCCTTTTTGGCACTCATTATTGTCGTCTGCGAAAGGGTACAGTCGGTCGGCGGCCAGCCATGTCGCCAGGAGCTGATCCGATTTGGCGGTGACACCCTCGGTCGGGGCGGCATCGCCAAGCCACCCGCTTCTCAGCACGCGCGTTCTCCGTAACCCCACATGCCAGGCAGGTGCGCTGTGATCACGTTCACCAACGTCCGCATCTTCGATGGCGACTCCGCCGACCTGGCCCAGGGGGCCGTGACGGTCGAAGGCGGCACCATCACCTCCGTCGGGGCCGCGCCGCCGCCCGATGGCGGAACCGTCATCGACGGCGGCGGCCGCACGCTGATGCCGGGCCTGATCGACGCCCATATCCACGCCTACGCGAACGGCGTCGACGCCACCAAGGTCATGGCCTCGCCGATCACGATGCTGGCTCACTGGGCCGCCGGGATGCTCCGGAACATGCTGGATCGGGGCTTCACCTCGGTCCGCGACACCGGCGGTGCCGACTACGGCCTCTACCTTGCCATCGAGAGGGGGTATCTCAAAGGCGCGCCCCGGCTCTTTTACTGCGAGAAGGCGCTGAGCCAGACCGGAGGGCACGGCGACTTCCGTCATCATCATCAGGCCAGCCCAGCCGACGAGCACTGCGTCCTCTGTGGCTGCGGCGTCCTCAACCACCTGGCGTACGTGGTGGACGGAGTCGACAAAGTCCGCCACGCGGTCCGCGAGAACGTTCGTCGCGGTTCGAGCTTCATCAAACTGATGGGCTCTGGCGGCGTCGCCAGCCCGAGCGACCCGCTCGACCGGGCCCAGTTCTCCGACGAAGAGATCACCGCCATCGTCGACGAGGTCGAGCGGGCGGGGGTCTACTGCACGGCCCACATTCATCCCGACCAGGCGCTGAAGCGAGCCATCAGGCTCGGGGTCCACTGCATCGAACACGGCACGCTGATCGAGGCCGATACCGCCAGCATGGCCGCCGACAAGGGCACCTACATCGTGCCCACGTTGGCGATCATCGCGGCGCTCGCCAGCGAGGGCAAAGAGATGGGCTTCCCGAAGGAATCCCTGGCCAAGCTCGACATGGTAAAGGACGAGGCCGTGGCGCGCCTCCGGCACATGAAGGACGCCGGTGTGAAGGTCGGCTTTGGCACCGACCTGCTCGGCGACCTCGAGCGGTTCGAATGCACCGAGTTCCGCCTTCGCGCCGCGGTGTTCAGCCCGACCGAGATCCTTCGCCAGGCGACGTCGGTGAACGCCGAGATTCTCGGGATGAAGGGCAAGCTCGGCGTGATCAAGGCCGGCGCGATCGCCGACATTCTCCTGGTCGATGGGAATCCGGTCGCCGACCTGAGCCTTCTGGAGCGGAACGGCGCGGCGCTTCCGGTCATTATGAAGGCGGGGCTGTTCCACAAGAGGACCATTTGACATCGGCGAACCGAGCCCATGGCGGCAACCCACAGGGAACCTCGTCCCGACGGGGGGCTGAGTGAATCGCGCGAAGGTGCGGACTGGTTCGGCCATTGTTGCCGCGACCATGTGCTTGATGTGCGGGGTAGCCAAGCTTGGCTACGGAAGCCAAGAGCCATACCCGAGTGCAATGCGCCACGTCAAGGGCAGAACGATCGTTTCACGGGAATCTCCCAAGGCACGCCTGAGCATCCGGAGCGGGTTTCGACTCATCGGCACTCAACACATCAACATTCGTGGCGACGCCGAAGCCGAACAGTACCTCTTCGTGAGGTCAGGCACCGGCAACATGGTGAGGAGCTTCTACTTGATTCAGTTCGAGCGCTTCCTGCCGACCAATACCTTCGCCTACGACTACGCGTCGATGGCTACGACCCAACTCGGCAATCTCTCCTTCAACTACGATGTGCGGAGCTTCCTCGATCTCGGGTCGGTCCTGAGGGAAGATCAGGGCTCTGATGGGGCTGCCATGGAACAACTGTTTGCGAAACAGCAACTCGTTCTACCGCAGAACACCGTCTTGGTCCGGCTGTTTCACCTCCCTTCGGCGGATCACCGAACCGAGTTGATGATCATCTATGGCGAGGCGTTGCCCACAGACGCCGCTGTCCCTGGCCGCGAAGGCCGCGTCCAACTGGATACGGTATCCCCGTCGCGAGCCGCGACGTTCCTTCGGCACGCGAGGCGAGGGCTCGTCATTGACACGCGGTGAGCATGGCTCGAACCGGTCGGCGGGCGGCCGGATGCTCCTCAGACGTTACCCAGACATCCGTAGAGCGACTCCACCAGATAGCTGCTCAGGGCGAAGGTATTGCAGTAGTGGTTGCGCACAAAACCACCCGCGATCCCGGCCGCCGGGTCGGCAAAGCCGTAGTTGCCACCGCCGCCGGTCATGCCGAAGGCCTCTGCGTTCGGTCCGAACGGCAATGGGAGCGTCGGCACCAGCGGGTTGTTGGCGTGGTGGCTTCCGCAGGTCCAACCCATCACGCGGCTGATGACGAGGTCGGTACCGCCCGGGGAAGCTTTCTCGCTGAACGCGCGCACGGTCTCTGGCTTCACGATGGCGCGGCCGTCGAGCTGCCCCCGCAAGGCCAGCGGTGTGTACAGCCGGGCCAGGCTTCGGGCGTCGGCGGTTACGTTGGCGGCCCCGAACTCCGCGGCCAGAGCCTTCGGTTGACTCCACAGCTGCCTGACGCTCAGCGAGAACAGGTCATACGGCCCGCCCAGCAGCCCTTTGAAACCCGCGTGGTACTGCCAGGCGTCGGGATTCCCAAGGGGCGTGGACTTCATCGTCTCGGCCATCGAGGCCATGGCGGCCATCACCTCGGGCGGCAACTCGGGCAACGGCGCGGGGGGCCACGTCTTGATGGCGGCCAGGTTGCGCTGTTCGGAGGCCGGGGTGCCGAGCCACAGGTTCAGGTTCAACGGTCCGAAGACGTCGTCGCGCAGGAAGGCACCGGCCCGCCGCCCGGTAACCCGCAACACCAACTCGCTGATCAAGTTGCCGTAGGTGTAGCCGTGGTACCCGTGCGCCGTGCCGGGGGCCCAGTCGGGCTCGGCTGCGGCGAGCCGGCTGGCGATCTCGTCGTATTGGTCCAGGCCGTTGCCGTCCAGATCCAGCAAGTCGGTGTAACCGGGCAACCGGGTCGACCCCGCGGCGTGACTGAGCAGTTGGCGCACCGTGGTGCGTTCCTTACCCCGGCAACCGTACTCGGGCCAGTAGTGGGCTACCGTACGTTCGAGATCCAACTCGCCCCGGTCAACGAGCACCATGGCGGCCCAGGCCGTCACGGCCTTGCTGGTGGACTGGATGTGCACGCGGGTATCGCGGGTCCAGGCCCGATCGTGATCAGCCTGACCGGCCCAGAGGTCGACGATCAGTTCGTCGTGCCGCGTGACGGCGAAGGCGGCACCACCAGCGCCCATCAAGTGGGCAAGCTCCGAGAATCGCTGGCGGATGGGCTCGAAGCCGGGGCGGGTGTGGCCGTGGATGGTGGTCATGGGGACCTTTCGATGTCAGCAACGACCCCATCGCGTTCGGCGTGATCCTCGAACCGGGAGAGCGGCCAGTTCGGCGCCGACGATTGTCGTGGTTGGGGGTTGCCCGTGGCTCCGCGCAATGTAAGTTCTAAAATCGAACCGACACAAGCCCCGCCCGCGCCCAGAGGTGGTCATGCGCTGGAGTGAACTGAAAGACCAACCCTGCTCGGTGGCCCGCAGCCTCTCGATCATCGGCGACCGCTGGGCCCTCCTGATCCTCCGCGACTGTTTCCTTGGCGTCCGTCGTTTCGACCACTTCCAGAGCCGGCTCGGTGCCACCCGCCACGTGCTCAGCGACCGCCTCAAGACCCTCGTCCGGGCCGGCGTGTTGACCCGGAAGCGCTATCAGGAGCGCCCGGCCCGATCCGAGTATCGCCTGACGGCCATGGGCCTGGACTTGTACCCAGTCATCGTCTCCCTGACCCACTGGGGCGACCGATGGCTGGCGGATCGGCGCGGCCCCCCACTTGCCCTGGTCCACACCCGCTGCGGCGCCACCGGAACTGCGACCCTGACCTGCGCCGAGTGCCACGAGCCGTTCGACGCGCGATCGGCTCGGGTCGAGTTCCGATTTGCGGAACCCCCATTTGCCGGGGCCGCGGAGTGAGGTCGTCACTCAGCCCGAGAGCACGCGGCTGGCTCCGGTTCCTGTGGCGGAAGGCCACCACGCCGGACGACTGGTCGGAACAGGGTGAGCCGCATCCCTGGTGGGATCGCTACAGCTCGGAACCGGTGATGAACTTCGCTCGGTTCGATCTCTCCGAGTCGGCCTACGCGGTGGCCCTCATGGCGGACCAGACCCCGGCCTGGCGCGAGGTGTACGGCCGGATCCTGGACGAACTGGTTCGCCGTCACACCACGTTCTGGGCCGCCGTCGATTGGCTGACCCAGATCGGCCCCGACCCGCGACGGTCCTCCTACCCTCGCGAGTGGATCGACACCTATCTCCCGAAGCATCTCGTCGGTCAGTACGATGTCCCCGGATGGGTCGCCAACGGGGTCGAGCCCTGGGGACTTCAGGTCGACCCGATCGGCGCCGACGGCAATCTCTTTTTCAAGGGTTGGCTCAACCTGCTGATGACCCTCCGCGGGTACGTGACGGGTGAAGACCGCCGCCACGAGCCCTTCGAGGTGGCCGGCGTCGGGGGAACCCGGTTCGAATGGACCCACGCCCGGCTGGCCGACTGGCTGGTGGAACTCTGGGGGCGGCACCCGGAAGGCCCCCACTGCGAGAACACCAAGGTCTGGCCCTATTGCCTCAATGCGGCCGGCCTGGGTCTGGACCTCTTCGACTCGCTCTACGACACCGATCGGCATCAAGCCTGGCAGCGGTGGAGTTCGGAAACCCGGGGCGACTACTTCGGCATGGAAGCCGGACGGGTCCGCTGGGTCACCCTGTATTACGACCCGCTGATCCGGCACAAGCAGACCATCGGCCCCTCCGGGGGACTCGCCAACGCGATCTACCTCCTGCCCCAGGACGCCGCGTTCGCGGAGCTCCTCTACCAGGGGGCGGTTGGTCGAGCGGGTTGGAACGATCCGTCCCAGCCGGTCCGCCCCACCGCCGATCCCCGTTTCGTGGCGTTAGGTAGGATCCTCGCGGCGGAGTTCGGCGACGACGTCACCGACCGCCGGCTCGGCCGTTACGCCGAGGAGCACTTCGAGCCCCGGCGGTTCGGAGACGACGACGGGGAATTCGGCTGGTGGTTCCGGCTCGGTGAGGCGTGGCCTCGAGGTCAGCTCTCGGCCCTGATGATGATGGCGGAGGTTGGCGGCCGAGGTGCCTGGTCACGACTATTTCGACAGCCCGATTTGGCCCGGTCGGCGGAGCCCACCGTCGAGGGCGTCGACTTCCCGGTCCTCGGCGTCGGCGCGGCCCGCAACGATCCCGCCCGGGGTGTCCTGGACATCGAGGTCTATCGGGGCCAGGAGTCACGGGCCGGCGCGGCGACCACGTTCCGGGTCAGCCGGCTCCCCAACCTGGCGGACGTCCGGGTTCGCTGCGACGGCCAGGAACATCAGCGCTGGCGGGCCGTGGCCGCCGGAACGATTGAGGTCGAGACGGACGTCGCGGGTCATCGCTTCGAAGTGGTGACGATGCCGTGGATCCGGTCTCGCGCGCCGGCCCCGATCCAACCCTCGGCCGCCATCCCGCTGGGCCCGTCCAGCGGGCGCGTGGTCCAACCAAGATCAGTGAGTCTGGCAACCGGCCTCGAGGCGACCGCACCCCTTGGTTGTCCCTGTTGTGCCTGAGGGCAGCCGTTTCGACCCGCCCACCTGACCCAACCTGGAACTCAAAGCAGGTGGACGGCAATCCGGTGGTCGTCCACCGTCGTGTCGATGGTGACGCCGCCGGTATCCGCCCGCAACTCGACCCCCGGCCTGTCATCGACCACGACCGTAACCCGGGATCCCGGCGCGAGCCGGGTCACCCGCATCGACGTCGGGCGCCCCCGCTGCGATTCGCTCGCCGTCGTCGTCGCCACCTCGAGCTTCCGGCGCGCCCCGTCGAACCGCGCTCGGCGGATCCGCACCATCGGAAAGTCGACTCCCTCGAGCGTGGGCTCCCGGAACTTGGCCGTGTTCGGAGCCTGGAAGATCCGCCGCCAGTGCCCGGGGTACTGGACCAGCAGCGCGGGCATGACCCAAGCGTTCATCTGTCCCCGGGGCCAGGCTTCGTCAAGCCGGAAGCCGAACGCGAACTCGCCCCGGTCTCGATCCCAGCGCGGTTCGTACCGCGCCTGGATCCACGCCAAGGCGGCCCGATGTCGCTCGGAATCGCCCAACTCGGCGGCGATGGTGGCACCGAGCCCGGTGACGATGTTCAGGTCGATGTCGGCCGTGCCCCGCACCGAGAAGTACCCCGAGCCGTCCGGCTGCCCCCGATAGAAGCGGGTCATCGCACCCCGGGCCAGCGGCTCGAATAGCGCCGGATCCGCCGCGAGCCCGTGCCACGCCGTCGGCATCCAGTTGGCGCCGTTCCCGGTCTTGTCGTCGCGGAGCCCGATCCGGTTGATCGGATCGTAGTATCCCATCAACCACTCCGGCGTCGCGGCCGCGGGGCCCACGAAGTGCCTGGCGTAGTACTTCTGCCAACGAAAGTACGGGTCCGAATAGCGAGTGCCGCGGAGCTTGTCATACAGCAGCACGCCGGCGCCACTCAGGGCGTTGCACCAGGGGTAGACCTTAGCCACCTCACAGGCAATGCCCTCCTCGTGGGCCCGCCACTGGTCCGCCAGCAGGCGGTTGAGCCCTCGCTGCGTGTAGCGCCACTGGTGGGCGTCGTCGTATCGGATGGTGAACGGTCGCTCGTACTTCCCGTCGTCGGCGACGTACCCGTACATCGATAGCACGAGATTCAGGTAGCCCTTGTACATCAGGCCGTATCGGCCGGCCGCCCGGATCGGGTCCATGTCGAACGGCTGGCCCTGGGAACCGTTCCCAGCCCATCCGGGCAAGTTGTAGCGACCCCACCACCCTTCGGGGATGATGCCCTTGAACGGGGCCGGGTACCCGCCGCGGCCCGGATCGTCACCCCGGTGCTCGATCCATTCCCAGAACGACCAGTACTCGAGGTAGCGGTCGCCCAGGAAGCCGAGGATCTTGGCGTACTCTTCGCGCCAGGCCGGCGTGGTCTCGGCCATGAGGCCCATCGACCAGGAGAGCCAGGTCAGTTCGTACCGAGCGTACTGCTGTGGGCGCGAACGAGGTCGTATCCCACTGGGGCCCGACCGTGTCCTCTTTGTGCCACGTCCCACCGAGGGACACCTTGCGATGGAGATGGGCCAGCCAGCCCAAGGCCTCGTCCGACAGCTCGACGTTCGGATCGGCCGGCGGAAGCCGGGGCGCGGTCGCGACGGCGGGTCCGAGCAGGCCGACCGCGGGCGTGGCGGCGGTGGCCGCGAGGGAGGTCAAGAATTGGCGACGTCGCATCCGGGTTCCCTTCCCTCCTACTTGGGGCAGGACGGCCGCACCGTGGCGAGGTAGAAGTAGACGTCGAACGCGCGTTTGAGGTGAAGCATGAACTTGCCCGCGCCCCCACCCATCTCGTGTTCCCGATCGAGCCAGTTCTGGACGGCGGCCGGGGCGCGGCGGAGGTCGAGCAGATACTGTGGCAGGCCGACCTCTCCAGCGATCGCGTCGATCGACGCCGGCCCGTTCGGGTCGACCGGCCCCTCGAACCCGGTGCACCCGAAGCGGCCCTGTCCGATCAGGTTCCCGACGGTGACGAGCCGATCGCCAAAGCGGGGCCGGAGGTACGTGCCCGCCACCGCACTCCCAGTCGGAGCGGAAAACGGCGTCTTCACCGGAGCGCCGCTGATGTGGTACCGGGATGCGAAAATCAGGACTTTCCCGGCCGGCCCCTCCTGTTCCATGATCCAGCCGACGTTATCGGCCTGCATCCGGTCGCGAATCTCCGTCGACTCCCCGAAGAACGTCATCCCCTTGGACGGCTCCCAACCCACTGGCATTTCCCGGAGCCACAGATCGGCGGCCCGAGCGCCGAGGAGGTTCCGATAGGCCCACGCGTAGTCGGCCCGGCTACCGGCCGCCAGGTAGCGCCCCTCGCGCCGCTCGACGAGCGAGATCAACTCACCGATCGCCGCCGTGAGCCGGTCGCGGTCGACCTGGGACAGCTTGGCGTACTGAGGCACGTCCATGGACCGGGGATCCAGATGGACGAACGGAAGGAGCGAGTCGAGTCGCTGATGGTACCGGCGAGCCAACCCGGAGTCGACCGTCCCGAGATACCGGAGGGC
>CADEGB010000099.1 GCA_902826755.1 uncultured Gemmatimonadota bacterium | reverse complement strand
CGACCGTGTCGCTCCTGCCGCCCGGTGGCGCCACCCGCACGATCGACTTCACCACCGACGAGGGCACCGGGATGTCGGTCGACGTGGCGCCCGACGGGTCGTGGCTCGCGTTCGATCTCCTCGGCCACGTCTACCGGATGCCGATCGGCGGTGGCGAGGCCACGGCCATCACCCAGAACACCGGGCCCGCCCTGAACTTCCATCCGGCCATTTCCCCAGACGGGAAGCGGATCGCCTTCGTGTCCGACCGGACCGGCCAGCTCAACATCTGGACCATGGCGGCGGACGGAACCGATCCCCGACTCGTCTTCGGTGACCTCGACACCCGCTTCCTCCAACCGGCCTGGGCGCCGGATGGCAAGAGCATCGTGGCCGTCCGACTGTTCCGCACGCCGGGGCGTTCGTGGCACCGTCAGAACCGGACACTCTACCGCCTGCCGCTCGACGGCGGGAAGCCGGAGCCGATCATCGAGGAGCGGCTGACCCAGCCGGACGCGCCCGCGTTCTCGAAGGACGGCCGGCACCTCTACTACCACGTGTCGTATTCGATTGCCGAAGGGCTCGGCATGCTGACCGCCGGGTACCGGATCCTCCGCCGCGACCAGGGCACCGGAGCGCTCGAGAACGTCCGCCTGGCCGAGCCGGCCGAGCCGACGCCCGAGTTCCGCGCGGCCCTCAAGGCCGGCGGATACGCCACGGATGTCGGTTCGGAGCCGTCGGCCACGACGCCGAAGCCCTCGCCGGACGGGAAGTGGCTGGCGTTTTCCCGGGAAATGCCCGACCAGACCTTCGAGTGGCGGGGCCACCGGATGCGGCCGGCCACCGCGCTCTGGCTCCGGGATCTCGCCACCGGGGCCGAGCGGGTCATCCTGCCTAACGCCACCAAGGACCTCACTGAAATCAACGCCCAATACGCGTACCGGCCGTTTCCCGGATACGCCTGGATGCCGGACGGCGGGTCGCTGGTGCTCTCGGTGGGCGGCAAGATCCAGCGTCTCGACGTCGCCACTGGCACGCTCACGCCGATTCCGTTTTCCGCCCGGGTCCTCCGGACCCTCTCCGAGCCAGCGCGGGGGCGGTATCGCGTCGAGGACGATTCCCTGACTGTCAGGTTCATCCAATGGCCGGCCTCGTCGCCGGACGGGAAGCGGCTGGCCTTCGTGGCGGTTGGCCGGGTCTGGGTCATGGATCTGCCCGGGGGAACCCCGGCGCCGCTCACCGAGTCGATGCTCCCCGCGTTCCAGCTGGCGCCGACGTGGTCGCCGGACGGCCGGCAGCTGGCCTTCTCGACCTGGGACGACGAGCGCCGCGGGCATCTCTGGACCGTGGCGGCGTCCGGCGGCTCGCCCAAGCGCGTCACCACCGCGCCAGGAGAATACCTCGGCCCGGTCTGGAGTCCGGACGGGAAGTGGATCGCGGTCAGTCAGGGACCGGGCATTCGGGCGGGGTGGTGGAATCCGTGGGACGACGCGGTTGGGTGGCGCCTGGTCCGGTATCCGGCGGAGGGCGGGGTTGGAACCCCGCTGGCCGACATCGGCGGGTGGGCCATGGCGGGCCTCGGTCCCGAAGGACGGCTCGTCTACCCGGCGCAGAAGGAGACGCAGGGCGGTTCGCCGCTGCTCTACAAGCCGTTCCCGGACTCGGCCGCGCTCGCCAACGTGGTGACCGTCCGGAGCGTCGGTTGGGAGGGCGGCAGCCCAACCGAGCACCTCGAATTCCCGGCGCGACGAGGCCGCGGGAATACGCCGGTCTGGTCGCCGGATGGGGCCTGGGTGGCCTTCGACGCGGCGCACGTCATCTACGCCACGCCCACCGCCACCACCGGCCGCCAGGTCATCGAGCCGAACCCGAACGTTCCGGTGGCCAGCCGGGTCCAGGTCGGTTCGTGGGGCGGGATCTTCCCGCGGTGGCGCGATGCCGGGACCCTCGAGTTTGCCTCAGGCCGCCGCTACGTCACCTGGGAGCCGAAGACCGGGAAGACCACGGCGGTCGAGATCCGGCTCCGGGTCCCGAAGCCCCGGCCGGAGGGGGCCATTGCCCTCGTCAACGCCAAGATCGTCACCATCGACAGCGCCGGCGTCATCGAGCGGGGTACCATCGTGGTGCGGGGGTCACGGATCGCCTGCGTTGGCGTCTGCGATACGGCCGGGGTGGCGCGAGTCGTCGATCTGGCCGGCAAGACCGTCATCCCCGGGCTCGTCGATCTTCACGCCCATCATACCGACGAAGAGTCTGGCGTGGTGCCGCAGCACCGGCCCCAGTCGGCCCTCGATCTTGCCTACGGCGTTACCACCATCGTCGATCCGGCCACCAGCTCCGAGGGTGCCTTTCCGGTGGCGGAGTTGACGGAGGTAGGTCTGGTCACCGGGCCGCGGACCCTCTCGAGCGCCGAATTCGTGATTTCGCACGGCATTGCCTGGGGCGACTATCAGGAGATCGCCACGCTCGACGACGCCAAGGCCCAGGTCGACAAGCGGGCCGAGTGGGGCGCCGTCACGATCAAGAACTACCGGCAACCCGGTCGCCTCCAGCACCAGCTCCTGGCCCGCGCGGCCCGGGAACGCGGGATCAGCCTCACCAGCGAAGGCGGGCCACTCTTCCTCGATGTCGGCTATGCCATCGATGGGCAGACCGGATGGGAGCACATGATCGCCGATCTGCCTCTCTACCGGGACGCCACCACGTTCTTCGGGAAAGCCGGGCTGGTCTACTCGCCGACGTTGATCGTGGCCGGCGTGCCGCACGGCTCGATGGAATACTTCCGCCCCCGGGCCAATCTCCTCGCCGAGGCGCGGACCCGGCGGTTTCTCCCCTACCCGGTCCTGGCCGCCAAGGTGGCCGCGGCCCGGAGCAAGGAACTCGACGAAGTTGCCTTTCCGATCATGGCCGAGGGCGTGGCGGACATCGTCAAGGCCGGCGGGTACGCGGCGATCGGCGAGCATGGGGAGCAGACCGGGATCGGGTCGCACTGGGAGATCTGGGCCTACGCCACCGGGCTCGATCCGGTTCAGGCCATCAAGATCGCCACTTGGGATGGGGCGTATTTCATCGGCGCGCACGAGGAAATCGGCTCGATCCGCGCCGGGAAAGTGGCCGACCTGGCGATCCTCGACGCCGACCCGACGGTCGACATCCGGAACACCGCCAAGGTGGCGATGACGATGATGGCGGGCCGGCTCTTCGAGACGGGCACCTTGGAGCAGATCTGGCCGGAACGGAAATCCTTCGGTCGGATCCCGTGGCCGACCGGGCCCGGGCGCTAACCGGTCAGGTCGAGGCGTCGGCCGGGGGCGCCGCCCGCCGCTTGGGCCATGTCACCGCCGTGCGGGTCTGGCGCGTCATCGAGACCACGTTGCCGGATTCATCCCGGTTGAAGATCATGGTGACGCCTGGCGCATCGCGAACGTGCCAGCGACCCGGTTGCCGGGAGGGTCGCAGTGCGCTGACTCCACCATTGGCGCGAATCGCGAGCCCGCCGTCCTGGACGATCACCTCGATCTCGACCTGCGAACCGCTGACCTGGTACCAGCCCGACGCATCGGCCAGTTCCGCGGCGGTCACGGCGCGATCCACCGCGAGTGAATCGGCCAGCGGGGAGCCGACCCGCGGCACGTCGTATGCCTTGTCGAGCTGATGGAACACCAGCTTGGCCGCGGGCGCTCCTCCGGGTGGCTCGAATGTCACCTGCAGCTGGTCGGGTGCCACCACCGCCGCCCAGCGCTTAGCGTCGTCGAGCCACACCAGGTCGAACGGAAGCCCGCTCGGAATGTCGAGCACCAGTTTGCCGCCGCGCCAGCCGACTTCGAACACCTCGTTCGCGAACCGCCCGAAGTTGGCCACGTAGCGACCCGGATACCCTTGGTACGCGGCCGGCGCCGGCTCGAAGGCCACGCCGGAGTTGTTGAGGAGGCGGTCGATCGCCGCCTCGAACCGGACCGGCGTGATGCCCCCGCGCGACTGGGTGAAGTAGAGCACCATCAGGTTGCGCTCGGGCCAGGCCCAGGCGTTGGTGCCGTCGGAACCGCTATGGCCCAGGATGCGGATCCGCTCCGGATGGCCGGCGTCGACGTGGGCCACGGCGAGTTGTCCGTAGTGAACCTCGAGCCCGCGGAACAGGGTCGGATAGCGGGCATCGCTCCCCAGCATCGACATCGGTGACACCGGCGTCGTCTGTCGGAGGACGGCCTCCTTCGACAGGAGCTGCCGCCCCCCCGCCCGGCCCTCGTCGAGCCAGAGTTGGAGGAAGCGGGCGTAGTCCCGCGGCGTCGAGTAGAGCGTTTGCGATCCCCAGGCAAACGGATAGAGCGGCTTGGCGTCCGCGGGGTTCCAGAACCGAGTCCACGACCCCGGAGATCCGAAGTAGGCGCTCGCGATCCGGGCCCAGCGCGGGTCGCTCGCATCGGTGCCGAAGAAGGTGTCCGACATGCCCACCGGCTCGAGGACTTCGGTCCGCACGAACTCGGCGAACCCTCTCCCGCTGATGACCTGAACGAGCGCCGCCGCGACGTCGGTTCCTGCGTCGCTGTACCAGAACTTGCTGTCGGGTGCGTGGGCCGGTCCCTTCTCGCCAACGGCGTTGCCCTGGGCAAGCAGGTCCGGAAACTGGTCGAGCCGTTCGAGGATGGTGAGCGGCAGACCAGCCCGATGGGAAAGCAGCTGCCTGACGGTGATCGCGCGGGAGCGGTCGTTGTCGAAGCCCGGCAAGTAGCGGCTGATCCGATCGTCCAGCGAAAGCCTGCCGCGATCCACCAGGAGCTGAACCGCCGCACCGGTGATGGTCTTGGTCATCGACCGAATGTTGGAGATGGTGCCGACAGTCCAAGGCCGTCCCGACTCTCGGTCGGCCAATCCATGGGCCTGGTGCCACACCACCTTGCCCTCCTGCAGGACCAGCAGCTCGCCGCCAACCGCGTGCCCCTGCGCCACGTAGGAGGCCACCACGGAGTCGAGGGCCTGGAGCGCCGCCCGGTCAGGGGGAGCCTGGGCAACCGCGGCGCCTGCGAGTAACGCGAGCAACACTCCGGAACCTCCGAACGGTCGGTGCATACCCGGAACTCCTCGGCAAACCGGCACAACTACTAGCGATTGCGCAATTGATTGTATAATGTCGACCGAAAAAAGGCAAATCGACCCTCGGTGCGGCTCGCCCGGGGCCGATCGGGGCCCGGACGCCGGCACGTCAGTCGTCCAGGACGACCTCGGGGCGCTCGTCGTGGCGGGGCATCAACTCGGGGTGGGCGTTCAGGACCCGGGCGCAGCTGTTCCACCGAAGGACCGCGTCGTCGTTCCCGGTCGGGCGGATCCCCTCCGCCCGCTGGTAACACTCCATCGCGTCGACGAACCAGTCATGCGCCAGCGCCGAGGCGCCCAGCGAGGGCGACAGGAGCTGGGCGTGCCCGCGTCGTTCGCTGATGATCCCGGCATAGTAGGCCCGATCGTACTCGTCGCGGAGGCGCGGCAGGACCTCGCGCGCCCGCGTTACCGACCCGGCAATACCCTGGGCAATTTGATCGGTGCGCGCCAGGAGGAGGGTGATCAGGGCCTGCTGGTTGCCCGGATCGACTTCGAGCACATCCAAGCAGATGCTCTCCGCCCCTTCGGGCTCGTTGAGGAGCCGGTACCGTTCGGCCTTGGCCAGGGCGGCGGTCACGCCGCCGGGCGTCATCGGCTTGAGCTGGAACATGAGGCCTCCTCGGTTACGGTCCCGGGATCTTGCCGGTTACCAACCCGATCAATTTAGCCAGCGGATCGAACGCGTGGTCGACCACCCGCTCCTTGAGCGGAATGATGGCGTTGTCGGTGATCTTGATTTCCTCGGGGCAGACCTTGGTGCAGCATTTGGTGATGTTGCAGTACCCGATCCCGTGCAGCTTCCGGAGTTCGTCGAGCCGATTTTCGGTGTCGATCGGGTTCATTTCCAGGTTGGCGGTGTAGACCAGGAACCGCGGTCCGATGAACTCGTCGTGAAGATGGTGGTCGCGGAGGACGTGACAGACATCCTGGCAGAGGAAGCACTCGATGCACTTCCGGAACTCCTGCGCCCGGTCGACATCTTCCTGGTGCATCCGCCAGGTGCCGTCGGCGGCATCCGGCTTCCGCGGCGTGAACTTGGTGATCCCCTTCTTGACCCGGTAATTCCAGCTGACGTCGGTGACCAGGTCCTTGAAGTGCGGAAACGCCTTCATCGGCTCGATGGTGACCGGCTTGGTGAGATCGAGCTGGTTGAGCCGGGTCATGCACATGAGCCGGGGCTGGCCGTCGATTTCGGCCGAGCACGATCCGCACTTGCCCGCCTTGCAGTTCCACCGGCACGCCAGGTCGCCGGCCGACTCGGCCTGGATTTGATGGACGGCGTCGAGGACCACCATGCCCTCGGTAACCTCGGTGGTGTAGTCGACGAGCTGGCCGCCGCCGGCCTCGCCCCGCAGGATCGAAAAGGTGGCTTTGGCCATTACTTCATCTCCTCGACGATGCGCTTGAGTTCGTCCGGCATGGGGGGAATCGGCTGCGCCACCAGTTTCATCGAGCCATCGGCGGCTCGGTTGATCAGATGGTTGTGGCCGCCAAATTCGGGCTTCTTTTCCGGGTAGTCGTCCCGGAAGTGCCCACCCCGGCTCTCCTTCCGGGCAATGGCGCTGAGAATGACGGCCTCCGACACGGTCAGGAGGTTCTTGAGGTCGATGGCCGTGTGCCAACCGGGGTTGTACTGCCGGTTGCCGGCGGCGGACACCCGGGTTGCCCGCTCCTTGAGCTTGGCCAGGCCCTCGGCGGCCCGGACCATCTCGTCCTCCTGGCGGACGATCCCGACCAGATCCTGCATCATGGTCTGGAGATCCTGCTGGATCCGATAGGGACTTTCGCCGTTCTTCCGCTCGAGCGGGGCCAGCGCTTCGGTGATCCGCTCGTTGACTTCGCCGGCGTCGGGAGCCACGGCGGGATTGTCCTTGGCAAACCGCGCGGCGTATTCGCCGGCCCGCTTGCCGAACACCAGCAGATCGGAGAGGGAGTTGCCGCCGAGTCGATTGGCGCCATGGAGGCCTGCGGCGGACTCGCCGGCGGCGTAGAGGCCGGGCACGTTCGACATCTGGCTGTCGCCGTCGACCCGGATGCCGCCCATGATGTAATGCGTCGTCGGGCCGATTTCCATCGGCTGCTTGGTGATGTCGATGTCCGCCAGCTGCTTGAACTGGTGGTACATGCTCGGGAGCTTCTTCCGGATGTGCTCGGCCGCGTTGGGGAGCTTTTCCTTGATCCACTGGATGTCGAGGAAGACTCCGCCATGCGGGCTGCCTCGGCCTTCCCGAACTTCCCGGACGATGCACCGGGCCACGTGGTCGCGGGTCAGCAGCTCGGGGGGGCGGCGGGCGTTCTTGTCGCCCTGGGTGTACCGCCAGCCCTCTTCGGGGTTGTCGGCCGTCTGGGCTTTGTAGTTGTCGGGGATGTCCCCGAACATGAACCGCTCGCCCCGGTTGTTGAGGAGTACACCGCCCTCGCCCCGAACGCCTTCGGTGACGAGGATCCCGCGCACCGAGGGCGGCCACACCATGCCCGTCGGATGGAACTGGATGAACTCCATGTCCATCAGCGCGGCTCCGGCCTCGTAGGCCAGCGCCTGCCCGTCGCCCGAATACTCCCAGCTGTTGCTGGTGATCTGATAGGCCCGGCCCACCCCGCCGGTGGCGAGGACGATGGCCTTGGCGCGGAAGAGCCGGAACTGGCCCTGCTGCCGATCGTAGGCCAGCGCGCCGCAGACCCGGTCGCCTCGCTTGAGGAGGGTGGTGACCGTCACCTCCATGTGGACGTCGATCCCCTGATGGATCCCGTGGTCCTGGAGGGTCCGGATCATCTCGAGGCCGGTCCGGTCGCCCACGTGCGCCAGCCGCGGGTAGCGGTGCCCGCCGAAATTCCGCTGGAGGATCCGGCCGTCCTTGGTCCGGTCGAACAGGGCGCCCCAGGCTTCCAACTCCTTGACCCGATCGGGCGCTTCCTTGGCGTGGAGTTCCGCCATCCGCCAGTTGTTGACGTACTGGCCGCCGCGGAGCGTGTCGGTAAAGTGGACCTTCCAGTTGTCCCGGTCGTCCACGTTGCCGATGGCCGCGGCCATCCCGCCCTCGGCCATGACGGTGTGGGCCTTGCCAAGGAGCGACTTGCAGACGAGCCCTACCGACACACCGGCGCCGGCCGCCTCGATCGCGGCCCGGAGGCCCGCGCCCCCGGCACCGATGACCAGAACGTCGTGGTCAAAAGTCTGGTAATCGGCCATTACAGGATCCTGAAGTCGGTCCAGATGCCCATCGAGCAGAGCCGGACGTAGATGTCGCTGAAGGCCACCATGAACAGACTGATCCAGGCCCACCGATGGTGGGCGCGGTTGAGGCAACTGGAACAGGCGTACGGCACTTTGAACCCGGGGTTCCGGGAAAACTGATCCCGCCAGCCGCCGAAGACGTGTCGCATCGTGTGACAGCCGAAGGTGTAACCGGAGAGACACACCACGTTGGCGGTCAACACCAACGTGCCGACCCCGATCCCGAACGACTCGGCGCCGGTGGCCGGATCGGCAAACCACATCGCCTTCCACGCGTCGTGGGCAAGGAGGAACAGAAACACCACCGAGATCATCAGGAAGTATCGGTGGACGTTCTGGAGCACCAGCGGGAAGTAGCGCTCGCCCAGGTAGGTCTTCCGGGGTTCGCCCACGGTGCATCCCGGGGGGTCGGCCCAGAACGCCTTGTAGTAGGCGCCGCGATAGTAATAGCAGGTAAACCGGAACAGGGCGGGGAACGGGAGGATGATCAGGGCTGGCGAGAACGGAAGCCAGGCCGGCCACCACCCCGGTTTCGGCCCGAACCAGGCGTGGGGCGAGTCGCCGAAGATCTCGGGGCTGTAGAAGGGTGACAGGTAGTTGCCGTACGCGTAGTGGGCGTTCTGGAATGCGGCCCAGGTGGCGTAGACGAGGAACGAGGTAAGGACGAGAAGGACGATGGCCTGCGGGACCCACCAGGCATCGCGCCGCATCGTTTCCCCGAACCGGCGCCTCGTGAGGGGGACGGTCGCCTGAGTCATGCGAGATCTGATCCTGGTTGCTGGATGGAAGCGC
Source organism: uncultured Gemmatimonadota bacterium (assembly GCA_902826755.1). Lineage (GTDB taxonomy): Bacteria > Gemmatimonadota > Gemmatimonadetes > Gemmatimonadales > GWC2-71-9 > SHZU01. The sequence goes on along the minus strand of CADEGB010000099.1, from coordinate 3,243 downwards.
GCCCCGGAAGGTGGAGCACGCAGGGACGATACTCCCGAGTCGGGGGGAAGGGAATAGCGGCCCGTGATCGAAACGCCGAAGCCCGCGGTCCCGTATGCCGCGGAAAGGAGTCACTCATGATTCGCCATCTCATCGTGGTCGTCGCGCTGGTGGTTCCGAACGGGCTTCGGGCTCAGGACGACTCTGGTTTCGTCGCGTGGGCCCGCCCCCGGGCCGTGGCCCTCGACTCGACGGCCACACTGGCCCCCCTGCTCGGCCCGGTCCGGCTGATCGGGGTCGGCGAGAGTGTCCACGACGTTCGCCAGTTCTTCGAGTACCGGCTGGCGTTGTTGCAGTCCCTGGTTCGGTACCACCGGGTTCGGGCCGTCGTCCTCGAATCCGGGCTGCCCGAAGGCATGGTGGCGGACGACTATGTCAGCGGCCGGGTCGACACCATCGATTTCGACGTTGCCCTCAAGTACGGTTTCGGCTCGTACGAGGAGGTTCGACGGAGCGTCCGCTGGCTTCGGGAATGGAACCTCGGCCCCGGGCGCGCCGCGCCGGTCCGGCTTCTCGGCATCGACCTCCCGGCCTCGGCGGGGAGCATGGTGCCGGCCCTCGATCGGCTGAGTGGGCTGGTTGCCGATCCGTCCGTTCAGGCCACCATCGCGCTGATCCGACCGATTGCCACCCGCGCCACCGGCCCGTTCTTCCGGCCGGCCATTGCTCGCTACGACAGCCTCGGGCCCGCCACCCGGGACTCCCTTCGGCGGCTGACCGACCGGCTCGTTCAAGAGGTGGATCGGATCCGCCTTCCCGATGCCGAGCGGACTCGCTGGGCCCGGCGGCTCGCCGTGGTGGCCCAGCAGACCGAGACCATGTACCGGCTCGGCGCCTACCATCCCGACAATCCGCGCGACCGGGCCATGGCCGCGAACACCCGATGGGTCCTCGACCAGGTCGGACCCGGCGACCGGGTCGTGCTTTGGGCCCACAATGCCCACGTGCAGCGCTACCCGATCGAGGGGCCGCCGGTTCCGAGCGGGACGACGCCCTCGATGGGCACCCTGCTCGGGCGCGATCTCGGGGACGGGTATCTCGCGATCGGCACGGCGTACGGCGGGGCGTCCCTCGACAGCGCCGCCGTCCCGGTGGCGGGCGGCATCGATCGGGCGTTAGGCGGGGTCGGTCCGGGCTCCTTCCTGCTTGTCCTCCGGGGCCACCACCCCAAAGGGGCGCTCGCCGCCTGGCTCGACGCCAGCCGCCCGATGCGGTTCCAGGTGGGACATCTTCTGGTGCCGCTCGGTCGTGCCTTCGACGCGGTTGCCTACTTCGAACGGGTTGAGCGGGCCGTCAGGGTGCGCTGAGCGGCCGGCGGGGCGGGCCCTGGCTCAGGATTCGGCGCCCGCCAGCGCTCGTTCCGCGCGGCTGATGTCCGCCCGGAGGAACCGGGCCGCGCCGAGCACGATGAGTCCGCCGATCAGCGCCGCCGCCGGCAGGAGATAGATCGCTCGGTCGAGACCAAACCGATCCGAGAGCATTCCAACCAGTGGGAACGCGATCGAGTCGCCGGCAATGTGGATGAAGAGCAGGTAGGCGCCCACCACGGTGGTGCCGATCCGGGCCGGCACGACGTCGAAGATCGTGGCGGTCAGCGGCCCATTGTACATGGTGAGCAGAAAGAACGCCGCGTAGAAAAGGGGCACGAACAGCGCCGGGTTTCTGAGGGAAAGGAGCAGGGCCGCCAGGGGGGCGCCAAGGACGAAGCTCGCGGTCGTCACCAGAACGCGGGCGTTGGGCCACCGCTTCTTCAGCGCATCCGCGAGCCAGCCTCCCGTCAGCGTCCCGGCCGTGCCCGCAACCAACCCGGCCAGGCCCAGCATCCGAGTCGCCTGGGCGGTCGACAGCCCGAGCGCCCGGGTAATGAAGGTCGGCGTCCAGGCCACGATCCCGTTCATCCCGAAGGAAATCAGGGCTCCGCCAACGAAGACGAACAACAGGGTCGGGGTGCCGAGCACGACGGACCACGCCCGTTTCAAGTCTCCTACGGCGGCGTCGATGACGAGATCGCCGGCATCGCGGTCGGCCGCGGCCAGCCGGTTCCGCTTGACCCAGACCCGGATGTTCCAGGCCAGGCCAAGTCCAGCCATCGCGAGGAGGGCCGCCGCGTCCAGCCGGGACGACGCGCCGAACCGCCGGTCGAGTGTCCAGGCGGCCAAACCGCCGGCCACGAGCCCGAGCAGCATTGGGGCGCACGCCCGGAGCATCGATCCAACGCCGAGCCCTATGGCCTCGAGTTCTTTGCGGAGCGTGCCGATCGGCAGCGGCCGGGTTGGATCGACCAGGCGAAGGACCAGGCCCGCGAGCCCGAAGCCGGGGATGCCGAGCACCAGGAACGCCACTCGCCACCCGTAGAGTGCCTCGAGCTGTCCCGCGATCAGGATGCCCAGAACCCCGCCCACCGCCAGCCCCGCCATGAAAATCCCCATCGCCAGCGCCCGCTTGGCGCCGGCAAAGTAGTCCGCCACCATCGAGGTCGCGCCCGCCGCCGCCGCGGCGCCGCCGAAACCGACCAACGCCCGGGCCACGAACAACGTCCCGAAGCCGAACGCCAGGCCCGACAGGACGGTGCCGATGCTCCAGACCACGATCCCGCCGGCGATGACCGCTCGCCGGGATCTGAGGTCGCCAAGGACGCCGAGCGGGAGCGATGCCAGAGAGAACGTCAAGACGTACGCGGTGCCGAGCCAGCCGAGTTGGCCGTCGGTCAGGGCCAGGTCGCGCTTGAGGGGTTCGAACAGCGCGAAGATCGCGTTCCGTTCGACGTAGTTGAGGAGATTGACGACCGTCAGCAGCCCGAGGGCGTAGCCGGCGTACCGGCTCGGCTTCACGTGCGAACTTTCTTGGCCTTGACCGCGCGGTCGTTGCGGAACCGGAGAGCCGCCTGATATTCGCGGATCAACCGGGCCATCATCGCCTCGCGCTTGTGGTAGAGCCGCTTGAGCCGGCGCTTGCCGATCCGAGCCTTGGCGTAGGCCGTGATGATCGGGAGCGAGACGGTATTGTCGAGATAGCAGACCACGGTGCCCGGCAACATGTCGGGATCGACCTTGCCCCAGCTGACGGCCTCACCCGGCGTGGCGCCGGACAGGCCGCCGGTGTCGGGACGGGCATCGGTCAACTGCAGGAAGTAGTCGTGGCCCCGCTCGTCGATCCCGAGGACTTCCTGAATCTGGGGTTCGGTCTGCAGCAGGAAGTTCTTGG
>CADEGB010000098.1 GCA_902826755.1 uncultured Gemmatimonadota bacterium | reverse complement strand
AAGGTGGGACGTATATCTATTCGAGCTCGGAGGCGCGGACGGAGGAGCAGCGGGTGGATCAGGAGCGACTGGGGGCGTGGCTGGATCTGTGGGGGTTGAAGCGGGTGGGTGGGTTGCCGGGGGCGGAGACGGGGCCGTTTCATGCGTCGGGGCATATTCACGCGGCAGGGATGCAGTGGCTTGTAGCCACCATTGACCCACGGAGACTGCTGCCCGTGCACACCCTTCGCCGGGCTTGGTTCGAGGCGCGATGGGCGGAAAAACAGATCCGGCCGGACGAATACCCGTGATCCTTCGCGAGTTCAGGCTCCAGGGCTCCATCTGCCGTTGGCGGTTTGGCGCAGCGGAGCGTCCCCTGGCAGGATCCTGCCTTGGGCCGGCCGGTTGGATCGGGGCTTGAACCGGGCTTACGATGACCGAGTCCGTAACTGACTCCGAGCTGCGGGCCGTGACCCTGGCACGGCTCCATCATCTCCGGGACTCGTTTGGGGGCCGCATTCCTCGGGCGGCCCTTATGGAAGGGGTCACGATTCGCGGCCATCGAATCCCGATCTGGAACTATCAGAAGGGGATCTTCAGACCTGCGGTTCTCGGCCCGGACGGCGCTGCCCTGAGCATTCAGACCTCGGTTGCGTCCCCTTACGACGATCTGCACGATCCCGACGCGGGCACCATCCTCTACAGGTACCGGGGTACCGATCGGCGCCACCCGGACAACGTTGCCCTGCGACGGGCAATGGAGCGAGAGCTTCCACTGGTCTACCTCGTCGCAGTCGATCCAGGGTTCTACGACGTCATCGCGCCCGTCTTTGTCACGGGCGACACACCCAAAGACCTCGCCTTCACGATGTCTGTTGACCAGATGGCGGGGCTCGGAGCCAACCAGGATCCGGTCGCGACGACTTTGCGGCGCGAGTACGCTACTCGAGCGGTCCTACAGCGCCTCCATCAGCAGATGTTTCGCCGGGTTGTGCTCGCAGCATACCGCGAGCAGTGTTACGTGTGCCGCCTTCGGCACGTCGAACTGCTCGACGCAGCACACATTCTGGCGGATCAGCATCCCATGGGTGCGCCCGCAGTCACCAACGGCCTGGGGATGTGCAAGATCCACCACTCAGCCTACGATGCGAACATCATCGGTATCGATCCTGACACTCGGGTACACGTCCGTGAAGACATCCTGAGGGAAAAGGACGGTCCGATGCTGAAGCACGGCCTTCAGGAAATGGCTGGATGCCGGCTAGTCCTTCCTCGCAAACCAGACCTGAGGCCAAACCCGGAGTTTCTAGCCGAACGTTTCGAAGGCTTCCTGGCAGCGTGATCATACAACCCCTAGAGACGACAGAGGGGCTGCCAAGCCTCGCCGCGGTGCCGGACAGGGTCCTTGGACCCGGGGCGCCGACTGTCACGCCTCACTGGAGTCGCTTCAGCAACTGAACCTGACCGGCGTGATAGATCGCATGCCCCGTGATCCCGAGGATCAGCGCCCCCCGTTCATCCGACCCGAGCGGCGATGAGACCTTCCCGGTCTCGAGGTCAGCCACCAACGAGCCGAGTCTGGCTTGCTGGTCCTCCACCAGTTCCCGGATTCGATCCCACCCCATGGTCCGTCTGACATCGGGAACCAGTCTTCGCCCTCGAGCGGGAACGGCTCGGGGTCCTGGCCGCTCGACTGACCCAGCACCGACCGGATGCAGTAGGCGTGATGCACCGCGATCTCGGCGATCGAGTGGCGGTCGAGGGCCGGCCGCCAATGCGCCGAGGCCGCCGTCACGTCGGCCAGCGCCGCCTTGAGATCCGGTCCGTGTCACGCGCCGCCGCCGAATCCTTCTTCCAGTATCCTCGTACGCTTCATGACCATCCCCTGGCGAGTTCCGTCCGGGTGCCCAGTGCATTCCGGTGGCTCATGGTAGGGACGAGAGGACCGGAGATCTTGGGAAAAATTGCGACCGACCTCGAACTGGCGCTGGCCGGGCGGCGAGCCGCGGGAGATCCCGCCCGGATGGCCGAACGCGTGCTGGCCAGGGGCATCGGATGGAGCGTGGCGGACGTACTCTGCACCGCCGGTCCCTCCGACCGGGCCTTCGAGGAGCAGCACGAGGTGGTGTCGATCGCCATCGTGACGGCCGGCAGCTTCCAGTACCGTTCACCAGCCGGCCGCGCGCTGCTGACGCCGGGCTCGGTGCTGCTGGGCAACCCTGGCCAGGCGTTCGAGTGCGGCCACGACCACGCCGCTGGCGATCGCTGCGTCGCGTTTCGATATACGTCCGAGTACTTCGAAGGAATCGTCGGCGCCGTCGCCTCGACGGGGCGCCTCGACTTGCCGGTGGCTCGACTGCCTCCCCTGCGTGAGCTGGCGGGCCTGGTAGCCAGCGGGATCTCGGCGAGTCTGGGCGGCGGGACAACGGGGTCGTGGGAGGAACTCGGGGTGCAACTCGCCGTCGCATCCTACCGTGCCGCGAGTCGCGAGCCGCGGGGTGGCTCCACCGGGCCCGCGGGCGCTGAAGCGCGGGTGACCCGGGTCATCCGCATGCTCGAGCGGGATCGGACCGGCGGCGGGGGTCTCAGCCAGATGGCCGAAACGGCCGGGCTCAGTCCCTATCACTTTCTCCGGACCTTTCAGCGACTGACTGGATCGACGCCCCATCAGTACCTAATGCGGCAGCGGCTCCGCCATGCCGCGGTTCGGCTGGCCACTGAGCCGGCCAGGGTGATCGACATAGCCCTCGGCAGCGGATTCGGCGATCTGTCCAATTTCAATCGCGCCTTCCGGACCGAGTTCGGGGCTGCGCCGCTCGGCTATCGCCGCCAGGTGGGGGGGCCGGGGCGGGCCCGGCCGTCCCCGAAACCGACGCGGCGGTGACGGACCAGCCGGGCCGAGGGTATCCGGACCATGAGGAAACGATTCGTTGGCCAACTGATCGGGAGCGTGGGTCTTGCCCTCCTGGCCGCCTGCGGTACGCTCCTGCCCGGCGGCGACGTCGAAGTCCGGATCGAGAACGCCTCGACGGTGCCGATCGACAGCGTGGTGGTCTATCCCGGGGGGCCTGACTCGCTGGTGGCCACCAACCTGGAGGTCAACGCCCGGACTCCGTATCGGGCCGTCGAACGGGCGTACCAACTGGCTACGGTCGAGGTCCGGGTCGGGACCGGTACGGCGCGGCAGCAGGTCATCGACTACGTCGGCGAGAAGCCGCTCGCGGGCGGCCGTTACACCTACCGGATCCGCGTCACCTCCCAGACCGGGACTCCGATGCTCGAGGTGGACCTGGTGGTGGATTGAGCCGCCGGTAGCGTGCGTTCGACCCGGAGCGAGTCCGCTCGGTTCACCGAACCGCCATCTTGATGCCGCCGATCTGGCGGAAACCCGATCGTCGAACCAGTTTCAGGGCTCGGATTTTCGTACCATCCCCGTCGTGTTCCGGAGCCAGCAACCGATGACCGCCCAGACCGACTCCTTCCAGGCCACGATTGCCCAAATCCGCTTCTTTGCCGATCGCTGCCTGGCGGGCTGTGGCGAGATGACCGATGCCCAGCGTCGCTTTCAGGTGACGCCCGGCACGGCCACGATGCACTGGCTGCTCGGTCATGTCGGGTTCGCGATCGATCGGGTCACGTTCTCGGCCCTCGAGGTTCCGCCCGGGTTGCCGGACAGCTATCAGGGATTGTTCGGCTGGGGCGCCAAGCCCGACGGAACCAATGCTGGCTACCCGAGTTGGGACCAGTCCGTGGCTGACTTGTACGCCACCCTCGATCGATTCAAGGCCGAGGTCGCCATCCGTGGCGACGAAGACTTTGCCAAGCCGCTGCCCGAGTCGCATCCGTTTGTCAGGATGTTCCCGACTCGGGCGGCCGTGATTCCCTTCACGGGAATGCACACCACGTATCATCTCGGCCAACTCTCGCTGCTCCGTCGCGCACAGGGACTTCCGTCAGGCATTGGCGTCTGAGTCAGATCCGGGTTGGCGCACCCGCTCGAGTTTGCCCCGTCGCTTGACGATGTTCCGATAGTCCCATTGAATCTCCCGGGCGCGCGTCAACCATCGGCGCAGGTCGGTGGGGCACGACGGACGCATCCTTGAACTTCCGGCCCACGACGTCGAGACCGGGTTCACCAAAATCCGCCCCGCTCCAGAACATCAATCGGATCCCGGGTTTCTGTTTGCTATATCCCACGATGGGATTGCCCTCCAGGAACCAGACCGGATGACCATGCCAGATCCTTCCTTCGGCTCCGCGTAACCCCCGGCTGATCAGCGACGCCAGGAGATCGCAGATGGCTCGGTCGCGCGGCGCCTGTGTCTTGTTGTACTTCAGGATTCCGACGTCCATCCGGCCCTCCCGCTGCATCGTACCCCGAGAAACCGACTGACCGGTGGCCTGACGCGAGCTGCCCCGGAGCGCAAGCGTCAACCTGCGCCAGGAATGGAGCATTGGTGCCCTGGATCCCGGCGTCCCGCCCTCAGCGGGCCGGCGGCGTCCGCGACCGCACGCTGTCGAACCAATCCACCGGCCGATCGTCTGCCCGGTACATGTCCGGCACCACCCAGAGATAGTCCCCGAACTTCCGCGCCTGCGGCCACAACTCGTCGAGCGAGTTGGCATCGTACAGCACCCCACCCTTCATCACGTACTGGACCGTCGCCGTATTCCGAATGTTGGCCAGCGGATCGCTCCCGAACACCACCAGATCGCCGAGTTTGCCGACCTCGAGCGAACCGAGGTCACGATCGAGGCCCATGAACTTGGCGCCGTGGAGACTAGCGGCCTCGAGGGCTCCCATCGGGCCCATGCCCTCCGCGAACATCCAGACATCCCAGTGACTCCCGATCCCGTGCTGCTGGCCGTGGGATCCGATCGGCGCCAGGCCCCCTGCGGCCACGATGTCGGCCGCACCCTGCGCCTTGATCGCAAAGGCGTAGTCCGTTGGCGGGCGGAGAATCCGACGACGGGTGTGGGGGATGAGCTGCCGCCACGGGGTAAAGCGCCGGAGCTTGGCGTCCTTCCAGAGATCGCTCTCCTGCCACCAATACTCCTCCTCCCACGCCCCCGGCCCGCCGACGACGATGGTCGGTGAGTAGACGGAGCCCAGCTTGCCAAGAAGCGTGGTGAAGTCGCCATAGAGCGGGGCCATGGCGGTTGGATGTTCGAACCCGGTGTGCCCATCCAGCGCCATGCTGACCTTGTGGTCGATGTCGATGCTCCCCTCGGCCGTCACCATCACGCCGAGCCGGCGGCCCGCCTCGACCACCCACTGGCGGCGGCGGCGATCCGGCTGGAGGTACTCCTTGAGCGAGATCGCGCCCCAACCCACCCGGCGAGCCCCCTCAAGGTAGGCCTCCTCGGCGTTGCCGAAGACATTGTTGAGCGCGTGGTCGCTGGCTCCCATGGTCTCGGCCGTGGCGAAGATCCGTGGTCCGATCAGGCCGCCCGCCTCGACCAGCTCCGCCTGCGGGAACGCACCCATCGAGACCGAGGCGGGGTCGTGAGTCGTGGTGACCCCGTACGCCAGATAGATCGCGTTCTGGAAGTCATGGGCCGCCTCGACGCCCGCCATTTCCACGTGGTGGTGAGCATGCATGTCGACCCAGCCCGGCATCACGGTCTTGCCGCCGACGTCGAGAACCCGGTCGACCCCGGCGGTGGCGCATCGACCGACGCAGGTAATCCGGCCCGCCTTGATGACCACCGTGCCGCGGGGGATCACCTGGCGATTGGCCATGGTGAGGATCCTCGCGTTGGTGACCGCGATCGAACCGGTCGGGAGGTCCCGGGGCACCGAGTGCTTGATCGCGACCGTATCGGCCCGCCGGGTGGTCAGGTCGTAGGACACGAGCGACGCGCCGTTGCCGAACGTCAGGCTGGTGGCGGAGCGCCATCGGGGGAAGAGACCTCCCGCGGCCGAAAGCCGGGTGGCGGGAAGCGGGCCGCCGGCCTTGCCGACCGCGGGTACCGCCGCCGAGTAGCTGGTGGGGGCCAGCGGGGTGAGGTACCCGTTACCACCCGCCATGAAGGCCACCCACTGCCCATCCGGGGACACCGCCACCTCACCGGCGTTGAGGAGCCGCTGATGCTCGAGGCGGTCGAGGCCATCTGGCCGCACCGACACCAGCAGTTGGCCCCCGGCCGAACTCTCCGAGTAGAAGATCCTTCCGTTGGCGAATGAGACCCGCCGGGCTCCGTCGACCCTGCCTAACGTGGTCTCGGCCCCGCCCGCCACGCGGATGGAGACGAGGTCCCAGTACTGGCTCCGGATCAGTCCCTGACCCCGCGCGGTGGCGCCGGCTCCCCTGGCCGCCACGACAGACTGGCCGTCCGGCGACCAGGCCGGTTCGAGCCACTCACCAGGTTGCCGGGTCATCCGGACCGGGTCCCCACCGGACGACGCGACCCGCCAGAGCCCGCCCCGCTCGCGGTCGTCCCAGGACGCGAACGCGATGCTCCGCCCATCCGGCGACCAGGCGGGCATGTACTCGTACGGCCCGAACGACGACGCCGTCAGCCGGCGCGGCGTGCCGGACGGAAGATCCATCAACCAGATCCGTCCCACCGCCTGGAACGCGAGGGTCCGGCCGTCCGGGCTGACGGTATGCCAGCGGGGAAACTTGATCTCGACCGGCCCGTCGCTCAGCCGGTGGGACGGCACCACCCGCTCGGAAGCGAGCCGGCGGACCCGGGCCGTGAAGGGAATGGTGGTGACCGCGCCGCTCGCGACATCGAGCTGGCGGATCTTCCCACCCTGGGAGATCACGATCCGATTGTCACGGGTCCACCGGTACCCGGGAATCACCTGGTCCACCGGCCCCAACCCCTCGGTGAAGTCCACCTCCACCGGGTCCATGGCCAGCCGCTCGGCGCCGGTCTCGAGATCGCGGATCCAGAGCGCGGTCCGCGGTCCGAACTTCTTTCCCTTATAGCTGATGGTCCCGTCGGGCATTTTCCTGGCAAACGCGAGATAGCGCCCGTCGGGGGAGGGCTCGACGCCATACCCGCCGCCGCTCGAACCGTGGTCCTGCTGCTGAGCGTGCCCCGCCGTGATCTGATCGGTCCGGCCGCTGCGCAGGTCGAGCCGGCGGATCTGGACGTCACCCATCAGCACGTCGTTGCGGCTGAAGTAGCCACTCACGGGGCCGAGGGACGCCTGGTAATAGAGGTACCGCCCGTCGGGCGAGATCTTGGGGCCGCCCGGCACCATGTTGTTCTCGATCCGGACGAGGGTCGAGCCCTGGCCGCCGCCCGTGTGCACCATCAGGAGACTCGAGCTGAACAGGTTGACCGCGTCGATCCGCCGCACCACCAGATAGCGACCGTCGGGCGCCCAGGTCGGCTCGTGGAACCGGCCGCCCATCTCCTGGGTGACGGCCCGGGGATTCTTGCCGTCGAGGTCCATCAGCCAGAGGTTGGCCTGGCCGTTCCGATCGGAGATGAACGCAATGGTCGACCCGTCGGGCGAGATCCGCGGGTGGAAGTTCACCGCGATCCCGGTGTTCTCGGTCAGGCATTCGGCGGCCCCGCCGGTGCCGGCCACCCGATAGATGTGGCCCAGCAGGTTGAAGACGATCCACTGGCCATCGGGGGTGATGTCGGTCGACATCCAGGTCCCCTCGCTGGTGGTGAAGTCGATCGCCTTCGGATTGCCGCGCGGCTTGGTGACGTCCCACGCTGGATCGGGCGTCTGAGCGAAGGCGGGAACGGCGCAAACGAGCGCCAGGGCAAGGCCGAGGTGGTGGCGGGCCATGGATGACTCCGAAGGTGGCGTGAGGTAGCAGCGAAGATCGAGGCCGCGTCGGCGCGACGCAAGGCTCGAGGCCCGGGGCCACGACCATCCCTCATTGCCTGGGCTCACCTCACGGGAGGCGCGGGAGGACCCTGTCGAGGTAGAGGGAACGCACGTGCAGGGACGGGCGCGCCGAATCGCCGGTGGCCGCCGCGTAGAGGTCGAGCGACGGGAGGTAGAGGGTGGCGGCCTCGATCAGGAAGAGATCGGTCTCGAGCCCGGCCCCGATTCGCCACCGAAGGCCGGTGGTGTCCCCCGACACGACGAGGGTGTCCCGCGGACTCCAGGCGTAGCGACCCACGAGTCTGGCGCTCCGCGCCGAGGCGAGCGGCAGCGCCGCGGGCGCCGGCTGGTCCTCGGCCCGGCCGGCAAGCAGGGCCACGAGCGCCCGCTCCAGGGCGATCAGCGAGCGGGCTGGCACGCTCGAGCTGCTCACCATCGCGACGGCTTCACGTCGGTCGCGATCCCAATAGGCCAGGCTTTGAAAGGCGTTGTTGGTGCCGGTGTAATGGCATCGGGCGCCGCCGACGTCACAAAACCAACTTCGGGCGCTGATGGCCGAGGCGTGCCCGGCGATGAGCGACGGCGGCTGCCCGTCGGTGTGAACCGAGGCGGGCATGACGCCGCCTTCGGCGTGGGCCCCCGCCCAGCGCGCGACGTCGAGTGCGGAGAGGTAGAGGTTCGAGGCTCCGATGAACGCCTCGCCATCAATGACATCCGCGATCTCCCACCCGTTGTTGCGCCATCGGTAGCCAAGCGTTCGGACCCCGGACCAATCGCCGAACCGCGCCGGGCGAGCGAACGCCGTGGTGAGCCCCAAGGGGGCAAAGAACCGTTCGCGAAAGAAGTCCTCGATCCGCTGGCCGCTGACCCGCTCGATCACCAAAGCCGCCGCATCGAAACCGAGGTTGGAATACTCGAACCGCTCTCCCGGTTGGAATCGGGGGGAGGGTTGGGTGCGGCGCACCACGGCCAGCAGGTCCGTGGTGGTGCGGACGGCGCCCGGTTTGAAGTAGGGATCGAACGCCTCGTAATACGGAGGAAGTCCGTTGCTGTGGGCGAGCAGGTGTCGGACCGTCGTGGCGGCATGGGGATATTCGGGCAGGTATGCCGTGACCGGCGTGTCGAGGGTGATTCGCCCTTCGTCCACCAGCGCCCAGATCCCGGCCGCCGTGAACGTCTTGGCCAGGGAAGCGCCATCGGCCGGGGTCGCGGGAGTGAAGGGAACGGCCCGCGCCACGTCGGCAAAGCCGGCGCCGCGGGCATACACGACCTGGCCGTGACGGACGAGTACCACCGCGCCCATGAACTCGTGTCGAGCGATCAGCGGGGCCAGGACCGCCTCGACCCGCAACGAATCGGCCGGCTGCCAGGCGGGCGCTGCCGGCGCGTCCGACGCGCATCCCTGAAGTCCCAGCAGCACGAAGGCGAGGCTGGCGGCGAGAACAGGGGCGACAGGGCCGTTGTCGGCCGGTGGCATACGGGCTCGAGTTCTGGAGGACGTCACGGAAACCTATCACCCCCTAACCCAACTGTACCCCGCCAGCGGTACGACCACTTCACCGCCGCCCACCTGTCGGGATCCGGTCCCAGTTCCCGCTTGCAATGATGTGGCGGGATTCCAGGCGTCGATTCCGGAGCCGCCAGTTCTCGATCCGCAGTTGTCGAACTCAACGGAGGAGCGGTCCCATGACGTGGCGAATGGTCAGTGTGGTTTCGGGCCTGATGGTGGTGGCCCTTGCTGGATGCTCGAATGTTCCCTCGGCACCCTCGGCGAACGACCTCGAGCTCGAACGGCCCGCCCTCGGCGCGGCGACCGCGACGCGAGCCGGGGACGACGCCGAACTGAGCCAACTCACCCAGAGGGTGCTGGACCTCAAGACGCAGGTGACGACCGCCGGTCGGATTACCCTGACCCACCAACTCGAACTCGAGCGGCTCCGAGTGGCCGTAAGCGCGTGGCAGACGCGCACTGGCCGGACCGACATCTCGGTCTCCCCGCCTCAGTCTCTGACGCGCCGCGCCCCCGGCAATCAGACGGGCGGCTGCGACGCCTGCCCCATCGTCCATACCGATTCGCCCGGCAAAGTCTGCTTCCTGACGGGGCAAGGAAACTGTGTGCCGATCAATCACGACAACTGGGTGCTGCGGGCCTGCGCCTACTACTGCTTCGAGGTCAAGGCGCTCGTTCTCGTTCCGGCCGCGGCGCGGTCCCGGCCGTAGCCTCGGTTCGGCGGTGTCCGCTGGGGAAGGGTCAGATGCCGGCGGTCCAACTCTCCCGGTGGGTGGTCACGGCCTCGGCCATGAAAGGCTCGAGGCCCGCCCCACCGCCTTCGAGGTGATCCCGCAACGTCCGCCGCATCCGGGGATCCCAGAACCGTCTGAGATGGGCGGCCGCGTTGTCGAGCGCCTCGGTGCGATTGGGCCATGCCTCGTAAAAGCGCCCGATCTGGTTGGCCATCGACACGAGATGATCAGGTGTCATGGGCGCCGCCGCTCGCCCAGCAGCGCCAGCTGCTGTTCGGTAAACCGGCGGTGCCGGGCCTGCCACTCGGAGGCCGAGAAGACGGGCATCACCTGCACGGCCGTCACCTTGTACTCCGGACAGTTGGTGGCCCAGTCCGAGTTCTCCGTGGTGATGACGTTGGCGCCGGACTCCGGATGGTGGAAGGTGGTGTAGACGACGCCGGGTTGGACCCGCTCGGTAATCCGGGCCCGGAGCGCGGTCTCCCCCGCGCGGCTCACCAATCCGACCCAGTCGCCATCGTGGATGCCGCGATCCTCAGCGTCGTGGGGATGGATCTCGAGCCGGTCCTCTTCGTGCCAGGCCACGTTGGCGGTCCGCCGGGTCTGAGCCCCGACATTGTACTGCGACAGGATCCGCCCGGTGGTGAGGATGAGCGGATACCGGCTGGTGACTTTCTCCTCCGTCGCCACGTACTCGGTCACCAGGAAACGACCCTTGCCCCGCACGAACGCGTCGCGGTGCATCACGGGGGTTCCATCCGGCGCCGCGTCGTTGCAGGGCCACTGGATGCTGCCCTGGGCATCGAGCTTGGCGTAGGTCACCCCCGCGAACGTCGGCGTCAGGCTCGCGATCTCGGCCATGATCTCCGAGGGGTGTCGATACGGCATCGGGTAGCCAAGCGCCTCGCTCAGTGCGACGGTGATCTCCCAATCCTCTTTGCCAGCGGGCGGGTTCATCACCTTGCGGACCGGCGAGATCCGCCGCTCGGCGTTGGTGAAGGTCCCGTTCTTCTCGAGGAAGGCGCTGCCCGGCAGGAACACGTGCGCGAACTTGGCGGTCTCGTTGAGGAAGAGATCTTGGACGACGATGCATTCCATGGCCTCGAGAGCGGCCGTGACGTGCTGGGTGTTGGGATCCGACTGCGCCACGTCCTCACCCTCGAGGTAGAGCCCCTTGAAGCTGCCGTCGAGGGCGGCCTCGAACATGTTGGGGATCCGCAGTCCGGGCTCGGGGTCGAGAGTGACGCCCCAGGCCGCTTCGAACAACGACCGGGTGGGGGCATCGAGCACGTGCCGGTACCCGGGCAGTTCATGGGGGAACGAACCCATGTCGCAGGACCCCTGGACGTTGTTCTGGCCCCGGAGCGGGTTCACCCCCACGCCGGGCCGACCCAGGTTGGCCGTGGCCATCGCCAGGTTGGCGATCCCGATGACCATGGTCGAGCCCTGACTGTGCTCGGTGACGCCGAGGCCGTAGTAGATCGCGGCGTTCCCACCGGTGGCGTAGAGCCGGGCGGCCATCCGAACCTCGGCGGCCGGCACGCCGGTCACCGCTTCGCTCACCTCCGGTGCGTGGTCGGGGCGGGCCACGAAGTCGCGCCACTGGACGAAGCTCTCCCAGTCGCAGCGCTCCCGGACGAACGGCTCGTTGACGAGACCCTCGGTGACCACCACGTGGGCCAGCGCGTTGATCAGCGCCACGTTGGTGCCGGGCAGGAGCTTGAGATGATGCCGCGCCGCCACGTGAGGAGACCGGACCAGATCGATCCGCCGGGGATCGACCACGATCAGCGACGCCCCTTCCCGGAGCCGCCGCTTCATGTGCGAGGCAAAGACCGGGTGGCCATCGGTCGGGTTGGCGCCGATGACCATGATGACGTCGGTGTGATCGATCGAGTCGAAGTCCTGGGTGCCGGCGGACTCGCCGAGCGTTTGCTTGAGGCCGAAACCGGTGGGAGAATGACAGACCCGGGCGCAGGTGTCGATGTTGTTGTTCCGGAACGCGGCCCGGACCAGCTTCTGCATCAGGAAGGTTTCTTCGTTGGTGCAGCGGGACGAGGAGATCGCGCCGACGGCACCCCGGCCGTACCGGGACTGAATCCGCTTGAACTCCGCGGCGGCGTGACCGATGGCCTCCTCCCACGACACCTCGCGCCACGGATCGGTGATCCGCTCGCGGATCATCGGCTTGGTGATCCGGTCGCGATGGGTGGCGTACCCCCACGCGAACCGGCCCTTGACGCAGGAGTGGCCGTGATTGGCCCGCCCGTCGCGATACGGTGTCATCCGGACCACCTGGGATCCCTTGACCTCCGCCTCGAACGCGCACCCCCCGCCGCAGTACCCGCAGGTCGTGACCACCCTC
>CADEGB010000097.1:4346-12423 GCA_902826755.1 uncultured Gemmatimonadota bacterium | reverse complement strand
GGAACTCCTCGGCCAACCCGAGCACGCACATGCTCATCCCATACTTGGCCATGGTGTAGGCCACGTGGGGAGCAAACCACTTGGCCTCCAGGTTGAGCGGCGGCGACAGGTTGAGGATGTGCGGATTGGCCGCCTTCCGGAGGTGCGGGACGCACTTCTGGGAGCAGAGGTAGGTCCCTCGCAGGTTGATCTGATGCATCAGATCGTACCGCTTCATGGGCGTCTCGAGCGTCCCGGTCAGGCTGATGGCCGAGGCGTTGTTGACGAGAATGTCGATCCCCCCGAACGTTGCCACGGCCTGGTTGACCGCCGCCTCGACCTGGGCCTCTTCCCGGACGTCGACCACACAGGCCAGGGCTCGGCCTCCGGCGGCTTCGATGTCCCGGGCGGCGGTGTGAATGGTGCCCGGGAGCTTCGGGTTGGGCACGTCGGTCTTGGCGGCGATGACGACGTTGGCCCCGTCTCGAGCGGCCCGGAGCGCGATGGCGAGGCCGATACCCCGGCTGGCCCCGGTAATGAACAGTGTTTTTCCCGCGAGCGTGTTTGTCATGCCCCAACCTCGTTCGGCGGCGGGCGACGGTCAAGGAAACCCGCCGCCCGGCCCCGTTCACGGCAGACCGTTACCGGTGATGTTGAACCGATCTGCCGGGATGCCCCAGCACGCCATCTTTGCCCGGAGGGCGCCGTTGCTGAGCTTGGCGTTGTTGGAGATGTGGACCGAGGTGCCGAAGGGGCTGTCGACACTGCAGGGCAGGTTGAGCGTTTCGAGTTTGGGATGGTCTCGCACCGCCCAGGTTCTGCCCGTGATTCTCTTGAGGGCTGAAAAGTCCAGCTCTGTGAGTTCGGCGTTGCCGGCCAGGTCGACCCCTGCCTCCTCGACAACCGGGATGTCCAGGACGGCGAGCTTGGTCCCGTGCGCCACGAGGCTTCCGACCCGTCGCAGGGCCCGGGCAGAGAAGGATTCGACCCTGGAGCTGATGAGGATGAAGCGGGCCGACTGAAGGGCCGGCAACGTGATGGCCACTGCTGAGTCGACCGGGAAGATCGAGAGCCGGTCGACACACGAGAGGCCTGCGGCCGCGGCCAGATCGGCCTGATTGTCGATGTCGAAGTCCACCCCGACACAGTCCGGCGGGGGCGGCGGCGGCGGCGGCCCGGGAGGTGTCACCGTCAGGGTGGCCGAACCGTTTCCGGCTATCTCGAGCAGCGGCATCGGAATCCCGAAGAGGCGGGCCCGAACGAACGCGTGGAAACGGTGGGTCGCCCCGGCGTCAGCGGCCGGGAAGTCGGTCTCACAGGAGAAGACAGTCTGTCCGGTTGTCGCTGGCGTCAGCGAAGTGCATGCTGGCCTCGCGGGCTGAAGCACCATCGTACCGGTCCCGTCATCCCGCAGCCAGCGGATCTCGACCCCATCGACGACGTAGTCGCCGAGGTAGGTGACCGGGTCGAGGGTGACGGTGAACGTCGCGAGATCGCCGAGGGCGGTATCGCTGCCGGCCTGGACGACGCTCGGTGAGATGGCCAGGGTGCCCGCCGGCGACGTCGCCAGGGGCGGCAGGGTCGGAGCATAGGACAGGGAGGCGAATTCGATGCCAAGCAGACCACCAAACGCGGTCAACGACGAGGCGGTCTTGGCTTCGATGGCCGGACCAAAGCGGAAGGTCGAGGCGTAGCTCGGGTCGTCGGCCTGAAACTGCTGGCTGGCGAGGTCGGCCTTCTGCTCCAGGCCAGCCTTGAGGGTCAACACCTTGAACTGAAGCGCCTCGAAGAGCGGATTCCCGAGTTGGAGTTCCGCGTACCCAAACAGACCCGCGGCCCCCTCGATTCGAACGTCCGAGCCGAGCGATGGAACGGCTGGCTTGAAGAACCCGCTCGAAACCGCGTCCAGGTTGCCGACTGAGTGACACCCGCCCGCGCAATCGAGCCCGAAGGTGGCGGTGACCGTTGCCTGGAAGAGGGCGTCGTATCCGAACCCGGGCACTTCGGCCTTGGCTTCGATGCCGAACCCCACACCCAGTGGGATTTGCCCACCAACGAACGAGGCCAGCGGGCCGCCGATCGGGACGATGACCGTAGCGACCTCCATCTTGCACTCCACCGAGCCTTTGACACCCGCGTTGAGCGTCAGCTTGGAGGTTAGGCGGGGGCTGATCTCGCCGGTGACGACGAGGCGTTGGAGGGCGAGGTCGACCACGACCAGGTCAACGATCAGACTCGGGTTCAACTCGAACGACAGCCCGTCGAGGACCAGGGGAAACACCAACGAGCCTTCGACAACCGCCTTGCATGAGAATCCGCCCAGGTCGAACTCGAACTCATTGGGAGCCACCGCCGACCCCGGCACGGGCGTCGGCCGAGACGCGCCCGTCGGGCGCACCGCGGACATCGTCAGGGCGAGCCGGGCCCGATAGCGGTATCCGCCACCGGGAAGGGTGTCGATGGAGAACGCCGCGGCCGCGGCGTCCGACACGACGGTGGGCGCCTGGTCCAGCGGAATCCGCTGGGAAAACGTCAACTCGGTGAACATCTCGTCGAGGGGCACCAGAGCCAGCACCACGTCGGTCGTCCCGTCCGGCTGGGCGGCCGCGCTCACCACCCGACCGCCGAGTGGAAGCGCCCCGGTCCCGACCAGGATCTGGCCGGCGGTGGGCACCACGCCGCGGAGCCGCGTCCGGGTCCGGTAACCGAGCTGATACGGCGCCGCGGAGTCGACCGGCACGGGGCGACTCACCACCTGCGCGTCGCCAACCAGCGTGGCGCCAGCGGTGGGAGCGGCGGCCAAGGCAAACACGGGGGCCGACGCGAGACCCTGGGCCCGAGCCACGATTTGGGCGGCACCGAAGGCAACGCCGGTCACCCGACCGGAGCCGGTCACCGCCACCACCCCGGGTGCCGAACTCTCAAAGGTGGCCGCGACGATTGACCGGCCACCCGATCCGTCGACCCGGAACACCGTCAACTGCTCGGTGGTCCCGGTTCGACCCCCACCGGGCGGCACCACCAGCACGCTGGCCGGCACGACTTCGAGACAGTTCCGACAACTGGCCGCGAACGCCGGGACCACGGTCACGGCGGCCGAATCGGTCACCCCATCGATCGTGGCAACGATGTGTGCGAGGCCTGGCGAGACGGCGGTGACGAGCCCCGCCGTCGACACCGTCGCGACGCCTTCGTTCCGCGAGGCCCACGCGGTGATCCGCCCGCTCACCGAGACACCGGCGGCCGTCCGGGCGGCCGCGCCTAACGCGACCGTCTGGCCGACCGACACGGCGGCGGCGTCCGGGGTCACCTCGACCGCGGCGACGACGGGGGGCGGAGGTGGCGGCGGCTCCACCGAATCCGTCGGGCCACCACAAGCCGCCAGCACGACCAGGCCGGCGCCAACCCAGCGTTCATGGCGCGACATCCCGGCCTCCCGTCGCGGATGACTCACCGCCAACCAGCGCCACCAACTCGTTGCCCGACTGGAACCGGGTCTTGGCTCCGGTGGCGAGGTTCTCGGCGGTACCGGAAATTCCGGCCGGACCGACCCGAGCATGGACCACGAAATAGCGGACCAAGGTTTCATCGGTGGGCTTGGACATCGATCATGACCTCGGGGCACGGGACGAGGGTGAACGCCACCACTGGCGCGGAGGCAGGAGCGATGAGATGTTAGGGAAGGCTCGCCAATCGCCCGTTACCTCGTCGTCAACCGCCTTTCGTCAAACGACTTAGACCACGTGACCCCGTATCGGCTCGTAACCCTTGGGCGGCTCGAATTGGTGCGCGATGGCGCTCCAGTTCTGGCCCGCCGGCGCAAGGAACTCGGCCTCCTCGTCTTCCTGGCCCGCCGAGGCCCCCGGCCCGTCGACCGGGTCCGGCTGGCGGCGATGCTGTGGGGGTCGAGCGGCAACGAAACGCGGGCCCGGGGGTCGCTCCGGCAATCGCTCTTCGACCTGCGCGAGGTCGGCGGCGACCTGATCCAAGCGGACCACGAATCGGTACGAATCGATCCCCGGACGGTGGACCTCGACCTGGCCGAGTTCGAGACCGCGATTGCCGCCGGGCGGCTGGAACAGGCGGTGGCGCTTTGGGGGGGACCATTTCTCGACGGCCTGGAGGACCTCGGCGACGATTCGTGGATGGCTTGGGTGGAGGCCGAACGGACCGCGGCGCGCGCCAAGGTCATCGTGGCGCTGAACCAGCTCTGCGACTTCGCCGTTCGCTCCGGCGATGGAGTGACCGCCATTCGCTGGGCGGAGCGACTTCGCGATCTGGCGCCACATGACGAGAACGCGGCCGTCCGCCTGACCGACTTGTTCCTCCAGGCCGGTCGGGCGGCCGACGCCAGGGCCGAGATCGACCGCGTGATCGACCACCTTCGCCGAGATCTCGGGGCCGAGCCCGGGCCGGTCGTGCGCGGGGTGCTCGAGCGGCTGGAACGAAACGGCGGCGGGAGCCGGATCGTCCGGGCACTCCTGTCGCCAGAGCTGGTGGGGCGGGAGGCAATCGTGACCGCCCTGGCCGGTGCCGCGGATGCGGTCCGCACGGGGGCCGGCCGTTCGGTCATCATCGAGGGCGACCGGGGCACCGGCAAGAGCCGGATCGTCGAGGCGTTCGCGGCGGACGGGTCTCCACGTGGTCAGCTCCCGGTGTGGCTCGGGCGGGCGTTCGCGGCGGAACAGGCCGTCCCATGGTCGGCCCTTCGCCCGGTGCTGGCACGGGCGATGAGCGACAGTCCCGGTGTGAGCGCGGTCCCTCCGGAGGTCCTCGCGGCCGCGGCGGTGGCGGTGCCAGAACTCCGGGAACGGTTTGCCGTGGGGGCGGCCACCGGGTCACGGCCAGCGGAGGCCGTGGTGCGGGTCCTTTCGGAAATGGCGAGCGACCGTCCGCTGGCTCTCATCGTGGACGATGCGGTCGACGCGGACGCGGCAAGCGCCGACGTCCTGGTGGCTCTCGCCCGACGACCACCTCCGGGGCTGCTCCTCGTCCTGACCGGCCAGCCGACCGGGTGGGCCGCGGCACCGCTCGGCATCGCGCTCGCCGAGGCGACGACGGTCGAGCGGCACGCCATGGGCCCGCTGTCCGGGGACGAAATCGGCCACCTGCTGGGATCGATGGCACCGTTCGATCCGGCCAGCCGGCAACGGCTCGCGGAGCGCATCCGAGGGGAGACGGGTGGGATCCCCGGGACGGTCGTCCAGCGGATCCGGGTGCTCGCGAGCGCCGGCGTCATCGGCCCGGGACCTTCCGGGACTTGGGAAATCCGGCGGGACGGGGCACTGACCGCCCCAGGACCGAGCGACCCGCCAGGAACCGACCTCCCGGCGTTGCCGGCAACGACCCGTCGGCTGGTCGAAACCGCCGCCCGCCTTGGGCCGGCCATCGACCCGGCGCTACTTCGGCGCGAAGCGGGGTTGGATCCGGAGGCCCACGAAGAGGCGTTAGGCAGCGCACTGGCGGTTCGGCTCCTCCGGGAGTCCTCGATTCGCCCGGGGCGGCTCGAGTTCGAGAGCGAGGCGACCCGACGCGAGTTCCTCGGGGGGCCAGCCCGCGACCGGACCGGCCGCCGCTGGCGGCTCCCGGCGGCGGCGATCGTGGCGGTGGCCGCGATGCTCGCGATCGGCGGGTGGCTGTGGCGGGATCGGACCTCGGCTCGGGTGGCGGCCGGCACCCCCGTACTGGTGGCGACGCTCCGGAACGACACCGGCGACCCCTCGCTCGGCGGTCTCCAGACGGCGGCCGAGGTGGGCCTTCTCGAAACCGGTCACGTGTGGCTGCTCCCACGCCCTCGGATCGCGGCCGCGCTCCGCCGGGCCGGTCGCGACAGCACCGAAGCCGTCATCGCGGGCGACCTGGCCCGCGAGATCGCCCTCCGGGAGAACGTGCCGCTCGTCATCGAGTTCAGGGTCGACCGCCCTGGCGGGGCCTACCTCGTCACCGGCCGCGTCGTGGCCGCCGCCACTGGGGAGGACCTCCGGGCATTCGCGGCCCGAGCTGGGGGGCCCGACGGCATACTCCCCGCCCTCGGCTCGGTCGTGCGCCGAATCCGGGGCGCGTTAGGCAGCGTGGACCCGCCGGGTGGAGCGGCCGACCTGCCCGCGGTGACGACGCGATCGCTGGCCGCGCTCCGCGCCTACGCCGACGGCGAAGCGGCGTGGAACGAGGGTCAGGTCCAGCTCGCCGCGACCCATCTCGAGCAGGCCGTGCAGCTGGACTCCACCTTCGCGATGGCCCACCTCCTGTTGGCGCGGTACGCGCTCCGGGTCCGCAACGACCGGCCCGCAGCCGCCGCCCGACTGGAGGCCGCCGCTCGCTGGCGAACCCGGCTGACCGGGCGAGAACAACTGGTGCTCGACTTCGACGCCGCCCAGTTGGCCGGCCGAACCGACCGGGCCATCGACCTGGCGCGAGTCCTGGCAACTCGATTCCCGACGCCAGCCACGGTCGGGACGCTCGCCAACGCCTTGTTCCGCGCCGGCCGTTGCCCCGATGCGCTCCCGGTGTTCCGCCGGGCCATCGGAATGGCGCCCGGCAACACCGCCCTCCTGATCAACCTCGCCACCTGTCTCCAGCTGACCGACAGCCTCGACGCCGCCCTCGGCGCCTACGCGGATGTCGACCGGGTCGACCCGAACGTCCTTCTTACGGGCAATCTGAATCACGAATGGGGCGGCGCCTTCGTCCGGAGCGGCCGGCTGGCTGAGGCGGAGTCGGTGTTCCGGCGCATGGCCGCTCGCCCGGCGGGGGTCGATCGGGCTCGGGCCCGTCGCTCACTTGGCTATCTCGACCTGACGCGAGGAGCCTATCGATCGGCCCTGGCTCACTTTTCGGAGGCGAGCCTCCTCTTCCAACGCGAGGGCGTGGCGTTGAGCGCGGTCCGCAGCGAGACCATGGCAGCGCAGGCGGCGGCCCGCTCGGGTCAGATCAGGGAGGCCCGGACCCATCTGAAACGAGCGGAGTCACTCACCGCCGGGCTTCCGCTCGATCCGGTCTACCCACTCTATCTCGGCTCCACCCACCTGATCGTCGCCGATCCGGCCGGTGCCAGGCAGTGGCTCAGCCGGCTCGACCGGATCGTGGGCCCGGGCGGCGCGGCCGACTCGGCGCTGCGTAACCTGCTCGCCGCGCGGATCGCGCTGGCCGAAGGGCGCCGGGATCAGGCGGCCGTCCTGCTGCCGGTGCGATGGCCGGCCGCGCTGAATCAACATGCGGTGGCGGCCGCGACAACCCGCGGTTACCTCCAGTGGGCCGCGGGTCACGCCGACTCGGCGGTCGTGAGCTGGCAACCGGCGCTCGGCGAGCGCCCGTGGGGCTTCGAACTGCAGGACGAATGGGAACGCCTTCCCCTGGCCCTGGCGGAGGCGCATCTGGCCACAGGTGACAGTGCCGCGGCCCGCGCCGTGCTGACTCCGCTGGCTCAGCGATGGAAGGACGCCCCGGCCCCATTCCCCGAACTCGATCGACTCCGACGCCTCCAGGCCCGGCTCGGCGCGACACCCGGCCGTTGACGCGAGGGAACCAATCCCGTCCCTTCGGCATTATCGGGGACATGCGCACTTTCATCCGGGCCGCCGTGGCGGCCGCAATCCTCGCCGCGCCGTCGGTGGCGTCCGCCCAGACGGCCAAGGTCGTCGTCAACGCCAAGAACGGCCTCGCCCTCGAAGGGTACGATCCGGTCAGCTACTTCGCGGCCGCCGAGCCGGTCCGGGGATCGGCCGATTTCACGGCCACCCATCTCGGCGCGACCTATCACTTCGCGTCCACGGCCAATCGGGATCGCTTCGTCAAGGACCCGGCGCGGTATGCGCCCCAGTTCGGCGGGTACTGCGGATACGGAGCGTCGCGCGGGTATCTCGCCTCGGTGGATCCGCTCGCCTTCACGATCATGGACGGGCGGCTCATCCTCCAGAACAGCAAGCGGGTCCTGGCATTGTGGCAGAAGGAGCCAGAGGCCAAGCTCAAGCTGGCCGACCAGAATTGGCCGGATATCGTGGCCAAAGAAGGAAAACCGCTTCCGTAGGACACTCCTGGGGCACCCTCCCCGCCCCGTCGACCGCCGGCTCCCGGACCCCGGGGACCGGCGGTCGACCTT
>CADEGB010000097.1:0-4336 GCA_902826755.1 uncultured Gemmatimonadota bacterium | reverse complement strand
TCGGAGTCACCATGCGTCCTGCCCTTGTCGCCGCCTTGATCGTGTCGTGCTGCCTGGCGACCCCCGCCGCCGGCCAGGATCCTCAGCGGGCCCTGGAGCGGGAGATCCTGGCGGAGGCCATCGAGGTCAACACCAGCGACTCGGCCGGCAATACCGGCGTGCTGGCGGCCAAACTCGCCGCTCGGCTCGAGGCCGCCGGGTTTCCGAAGAGCGACATCAGCATCGTCGGCCACGCGCCCAAGTATCAGAACCTGGTCGTCCGGTTCCGCGGGCGGGGGGCCGGCAAAAAGGCGATCATGCTGATGGCCCACATGGACGTGGTCGACGCCCGGCGGGAGGACTGGTCGTTCGCGCCATATCAGTTCCGGGAGCAGGAGGGCTACTACTACGGCCGCGGCACCAGCGACAACAAGGCGGGGGTGGCCACCCTGGTGGCGAACTTCATCCGGCTCAAGCGGGAAAAGTTCGTCCCGGATCGCGATCTCATCATGGTGCTCACCGCCGACGAGGAAACGACCGGTGACGCGATCGCGTGGCTGATGCGGGAGCGAAGGGAATTGATCGACGCGGAATACGCCCTGAACACCGACGGGGGCGGGGGCGCGCTGGTCGAGGGGAAGGCCCAGGCCTTCTCGATCCAGACGGCCGAGAAAATCTACCTGACCTTTGCGTTCGAGGTTCGCAACAAGGGCGGCCACAGTTCGATCCCGATCCGCGACAACGCCATCTACCGCCTGGCCGCGGGCCTCGGCCGGCTGGCCGAATACGATTTCCCGGTCCGGCTCAACGAAACCACCCGGGCGTTCTTTACCCGGGCGGCGGAGTCGGAATCGGGTCAGAACGCGGCGGACATGCGCGCCCTGGCGAGCACCGGCGATCCCGCGGCGGCCGCCCGGCTGTCGAAGTACTCGCCCTATTTCAATTCGGTCATGCGGACGACCTGCGTTGCCACCCGGCTCTACGGCGGCCACGCCGACAACGCCCTGCCCCAGCTGGCCCGCGCCACCGTCAACTGCCGGATCCTTCCCGACGACACCCAGGCCGCCGTGGCCGCGGAACTGGCGCGAGTCGTTAACGATCCTGACGTGGTGATCACCGCGTCCGATCCCGCCAAACCGAGCCCCCCGTCGCCGCTGCGAGCCGACGTGGTGGGCCCGATCGAGCGGCTCGTGAAGGACATGTGGCCCTCCGCCACCGTGGTACCGGAAATGTCGACCGGCGCCACCGACGGCCTCTATGTTCGGAACGGCGGGATCCCGGTATACGGGGTCGGCGCCATCTTCGAGGAGGTCAACGACGTCAGGGCCCACGGGCGAGACGAGCGAGTCGGCGTCAAGGCGTTCCACGAGGCTTCCACGTTCTGGTACCGGATGCTGAAGGCCCTGACGGGGGCCGACCGCACCACGTGAAGCCCTTCGTTCGGCGGGCCGCCCTGGCCGTCTTCGGGATCTTCGCGCTCAGCTACGGCGGCATGGTGGCCTGGCTGGTGACCAACGAGCCGCGGATGGTGTTCCAGCCGGCGGCCTACGGCGGCCGGGACCAGGTTCCAGTGGCGGATTCGCTCGGACTCGATCTCCAGGCCCTCGAGATCGGGTCCACCGACGGGGTCCGGATGGCCACCTGGATCATCCGGGGCGACTCGACCGGTCCCTGGCTGGTGCTCTGCCACGGCAACGCCGGGAACATCACCCTGGGCCGGCGGCAGCGCTTCTACGCCGACCTGGCTCGGGCGGGGTTCAACCTGGTGGCCTTCGACTACCGCGGGTTCGGCGCCAGCAGCGACGTGCCACCCACCGAGCGGGGCCTCTACGACGACGCGGAGGCGGCCTACCGCTACGTGCGGGACAGCCTGGCGGTGGGGCCGGAGCGGATCGTCATCTACGGCCATTCGTTAGGCGGAGGCGTGGCCACCGACCTGGCCGCGCGGGTTCCCGCCGCCGGGCTGATCCTCGAAGGGACGTTCACCTCCGTCCCGTCCGTGGGCCAGGAACGGTACCCCTGGCTCCCGATCGGCCTGCTGGCCGAGAATCGATTCGACAACGCGGCCAAACTCCCGGGTGTCGGGAAGCCGCTGCTGATCCTTCACGCCCGCCAGGACGGCACCATCCCGTCAGCGCACGGCGAACGGCTCCAGGCCGTGGCCCGGGCTCCCAAGGAGTTGGTTCTCCTCGGCGGCGATCATGATTCCGCCTGGGAACAGGACCGGGACCGCTACATGGCTGCATTCACTGGCTTCGTTCGCCGCGTGACCACGCCGGCCTCGCCATGAGACGCCTCACCCCTTTCGTATTTGGTCTTTGTGTCGTCGGATGCGGAAGCCCGCCACCCATCGCCCCAGGGCGCTGGATCGGCGATCTGGTCGATTCGTCCGGCGCCACGCCCCTCGAGCTGACGATCGACAGCACCGGTGGCGGAACCATCAGCGCCCGAGCCCTGGGGCTCGAGGCCGCGCGCGCCGTCCGAGCGGCCGATCGGGCCGATTCGATCGCGCTCACGATCGTCGCCGACACCGACACCGTCACCCTCATCGGAGCCGCCAGCGCGGGACGGCTGTCGGGGCGGGTCCGACGGAACGCCGAGGATCGCGCCGTGGAGTTGCGCCTCACCGTACCGTTCGAGGACCAGGACTGGCGGCGGCTCTTCGGTGCCTATCGCGCCGCGGATGGGCACCTGCTGGGCATCGCGCCCTTCGAAGAGTTCGGACCGGTACCCCAGCTGGTCGACTACACCACTGGCCGGATCGGCGCTCTCATCCCGGTGGGTCCGGACCTCTTGTTGATCGGGAAGAGCCTGGTCTCGCCCCGGTTCCCGGCCGATACGCTAGAGGTCCAGCGGGCGGCGGATGGCACGGTAACGGACATCGTGGTCCACGGCACCGACTGGCCGACACCCGTCGCCGCAACTCGGATCGCGACCACCGAGGAGGAGTTTTCGTTCCGCAATGGCGACGTGACCCTTCAGGGAACGTTGACCATGCCCAAAGGACCCGGACCCCACCCAGCCGTGGTGCTGGTGCACGGATCCGGACCGCTCACCCGCCGTCATATCGGCATCTGGGCGCCGTTCTTCGCGAGCCAGGGGTTTGCGGTACTCGGGTTCGACAAACGCGGTACTGGTGCCTCCACCGGTGACTGGCAACAGGTCGGCTTCGGTCCGCTGGCGGACGACGTGGTCGCGGCGGTCCGTGCCCTGGCCGCCCGGTCCGAGATCCGCCGGGACCGGATCGGACTCTGGGGCATCAGCCAAGCCGGCTGGGTCATGCCGCTCGCGGCCAGCCGGGCGCCGGACGACATCGCCTTCCTGATCGTTCACGCCGGGACGGGGACGACAGTCCGGGAACAGGGCGTCCTCAACCTCCAGCACGAGTACCGGTTCGGTGGCGCCACGGAAGAGCAGATCGCGACGGTGACCCGCTACCGGATGCTCGACGATTCGGTGACCGTCACCGGCCGCGGGTTCGACCGACTGGAGCGGTTCTACCAGGAACACGGTGACGCGGCCGCCCTGTATCCGCCCAGCCCGGCCGACGCGCCGTTCCGCGCGTATTACCGGATGCTGATCGACTACGATCCCGCCGCCACCTGGACTCGGGTCACCGGTCCGGTCTTGCTGTTCTTCGGCGAACTCGATGCCAACGTGCCGCCGCGGGAGTCGTGGCCCCCGATCGAGCGCGGGCTCCGCGCCGCCCGCAATACCCGGGTAGAGCATTACATCCTCCCGAAAGCCAACCACGTCCTCTTGGCCGCCCGAACCGGCGCCGGCTCGGAGTATCCCGGTCTTTCGCGGTTCGTCCCAGGGTACTTCGACCGAATGGCCGCCTGGCTCGCCGACCGACGCGACTGACTCTTCCCATTGGAGCAACCGTCATGACTCACGATCCCGCCCGGCGGGCATTCCTCGAGACGACCGCGGCCGTCGGGGCCGCCGCGGCGCTCGCCCGCCCCGCCGCCGCAGCCAGCGCGCCAGGGCGGTTCTGCGCCAAGCCGATGGAGCGGGTTCGGGTCGGCTTCGTCGGAGTGGGCGGGATGGGGTCGGTGCACGTCGAGAATCTGCTCGCCATCGACGGGGTCGAGCTGAAGGCGGTCTGCGACATCGTGCCCGCGCGGGTCGCCGCCGCGCAGGCCATGGCGGTCACGGCGGGACAGCCGAAACCTGCGGGGTACGATCGCGGGCCCACCGATTTCGAGCGGATGTGCGCCGAGGAGGACCTCGACCTCATCTACACGGCGACACCGTGGGAGTGGCACGTGCGGGTGCTCCTCGCGGCCGTGAAGCAGGGCGAACATGACGCGACTGACGGGCCGTCCCCCACGATGAGCTACAGCTGCTGGGCCAT
>CADEGB010000096.1:3139-12540 GCA_902826755.1 uncultured Gemmatimonadota bacterium | reverse complement strand
GACATCGAGCGCGGCAAACCCCAGACCGGAACCCGCGACGGCGGCGCGCCCTGTTCGCCCAGCCGATAGCCGAGCGCCACCGAGTGGAAGAGCAATTCCTCCGGAAAGGTGGCCGACCGTTCGAGCCGCAGGGGTCGGAGCACGTGATCGCGGAGGAGGGCGTCCCAACTTCGCCGGGTGGCCCGCTGGGCCGCCAGGCCGGCCACGTTGCTGCCGGCGTTGGAGTACCCAAATCCGGTTCCGGGCTCGAAGATGTTGGGGATCGACACCATCGCCGCCACGTAGCGGTCGAGGGCGTCATCGCCGCGGCCATAGTCCGAGTACGATCCGTTGTCGAGGCCCGCCGACATCGACAACAATTGCCGCAGCGTGATTCGCGCCGCCCACTCCGGCTCGGCCAGCGAAAAGTCACCGATGTACGTACGGACCGGTCGATCGAGGTCGAGTACTCCGCGATCCACCAGCGTCATGATCATGCTCGCGTTGAACACCTTGGTGGTCGAGCCGATCTGGAACAACGTATCGGTCGACACCGCGAGCCCCCGCTCCCGATTGGCCATCCCGGTAGCGCATTCGTGAACCGCGGTGCCGTCGAACACCGCTACCTGGGCGCCGACCACGCCGAGAGCCTTGGCGGCCTCGTCGAGAACGCCTTGAAGCCGGGCGGGATCGACGCCGCGCCGCCGGCTGGAGCGGAGGATGGCGGGTGGGGCGGCCATCGCGGCCCAGGCCGCGCCGGTCGAGGCGATCAGTTGGCGGCGGTTCATCGAGGGCTCTCCAGTAGGTTGGACCTGCAGATCTCTCGAACGAGTTCCCGAAACCACCGATGGGCCGGGTCGGCGTCCTGACGTGGGTGCCACATCATCGAGACCGTGATGTCGGGTGTCGAGACCGGCAGCGGAAAGTCGTGCATCCCGACCCGGAGCATTCCAGTATGCCGTTCTGGAACGGTGGCGATCAGGTCACTGGCCCTGGCCAACGCCACCGCGGTCGCGAAACCCCCGACGATCGTGATGATGTTGCGCTCCAGGCCAAGGTCCCGCAAGGCGTCGTCGACCGGTCCGCCCTCGAGCCCTCGCCGGGAGACGGCGACGTGCTTTCCCGCCGCGTAGCGGGCCGGGGTGACGCGGCCGCGGCTCAAGGGGTGACCTGAACGGACCACCCCGATGAACCGATCCCGGAACAGCCCTTGAGCCCGAAGCTCCGGGCCCGTGGTCTTTCCCACCACGCCGGTTTCCAGGTCGACCGTCCCCTCTCGAAGGGGTCCGGCGTCCTTGTCGGGTTTGACCACGAACCGCAGGCGAACGCCCGGCGCCTCCCGTTCGACCCTCGCGATCAAGGCCGGACCGAACGTCTCCACGAGTCCTTCGCTGCTCCGCATCGTGAATGTCCGCGCCAGTCGGTCGAGGGCAACCCGGCCGACGGGTCGGAGGACCGCCTCGGCCTCCTGCACCAAGTGGCCGACCCGGTCGCGGAGTTCCACGGCTCGAGGTGTGGGAACCAGGGCCCGTCCGGCCCTGACCAGGAGGGGATCGCCGGTCGCCGCGCGCAATCGTGCCAGGGCCCGGCTCATTGCCGAAGGACTGAGCCGCAGCCGGCGAGCGGCCCGCGCAACGCTGCCCTCCGCCAGCAGGACGTCGAGCGTGACCAGCAGGTTGAGGTCGGGTCTCGCCATTCCTCAACCATAACACCGAAACGGGAGACGTGCGCCGAACGCACGGATGCCCTGCGTCTAGCGCGGCTTCCCCCTCTGAGCGGGCCTGGTAGAATCGATCAGGGCAGCGACTCGGGTCGGAGACTAGGGGAGGGGTCATGGCGCAATCGAGGACGGGGGTGCTCGCGGGTCTCTCGCTGGCGATGCTGCTCTCGTCCCTCGGGACCAGCGTCGCCAATGTCGCGCTGCCGACCCTGGCCCGGGAGTTCTCCGCACCCTTTCAGGAAGTCCAGTGGATCGTGCTCGCCTACCTCCTCGCCGTCACCACGCTGATCGTTGGCGTCGGGCGGCTGGGCGATATCGCTGGCCGCCGGCGCGTGCTGCTGGTCGGGATCGGCCTGTTCACCGTGGCCTCGATCGGAGCCGGGGCCGCCCCGTCACTCGGCCTGCTGATCGTTGCTCGGGGAGTCCAAGGGCTCGGCGGCGCGATCATGATGGCCTTGACGGTGGCGTTCGTCGGGGAGGCCGTCCCCAAGGAAAGGACCGGGAGCGCAATCGGACTTCTCGGCACCATGTCCGCCATCGGAACGGCGCTCGGTCCATCGCTTGGCGGAATCCTGATCGCGGGCCTCGGCTGGCGGGCCATCTTCTTCGTCAACGTTCCCGCCGGGCTCCTGGCCGTGTTCCTGGTTCGGCGGTATCTGCCCGCTGATCGGCAGGCTGCCGGGACCGCGCAGATCGGGCTGGACCCGATCGGCACGCTGGTGCTGGCCCTGACCCTCGCGGCGTACGCGGTGGCCATGACGCTCGGCCGCGGGTTGGGGTGGATCAACCTCGGCCTGCTGGCTGCCGCGGCGGTCGGGGTGGGCCTCTTCGGCCTGGTCGAGAAGCGGACGTCCTCACCGCTGATCCGGCTCGCGACCATTCGCGATTCGGCCTTGCGGACGAGTCTCCTCGTGAGCGCGCTGGTCGCCACCGTGATGATGGCGACCCTCGTGGTGGGTCCGTTCTACCTCTCGCGGACGCTGGGCCTCGACCCCGCGCTCGTCGGATTCGTCATGTCGATCGGTCCCCTCGCCGCGGCGATCACCGCCGCGCCCGCGGGCCGCCTGGCCGACCGGTTCGGCGCGTCGCGCATGACGATCGTCGGACTGACCGCCATCGGCGCTGGTTCGCTGGCGTTGGCGTCGTTGTCAGCCACGCTCGGGGTCGCCGGGTACCTGGCTCCGATCATCGCGGTGACGGCCGGCTACGCGATGTTCCAGACCGGCAACAATACCTCCGTGATGCACGGCATCGCGCCCGACCAGCGAGGCGTCACCTCCGGGCTCCTCGGCTTGTCGCGGAACCTTGGCCTGATCAGCGGTGCGTCGATGATGGGCGCGGTGTTCCGGCGGGCCGCCGGCACGACCGACATCGCGGCGGCCACCGCGGAGGCGGTGGCCGCCGGGACGCGGGTCACCTTCTCGGTGGCCGCGGGTCTGGTCGTCGGAGCGCTGATTCTGGTCTGGAGGGCGTCGGCGGAGCGGGCCGACCGGGGGGTCCGCGCTCCGACCATGGCTTAGATCCAGCGCCGGACCCGACGTCGATACGTCTCGTAGGCCTCGCCGAACCGGCTTTCGAGGTAGGCCTCCTCCTTGACGATGACCAGGCGATGCATCGCCGCGAGCACCAACGGCAGCAGCACCAGCGACCAGGCGGAGTTCATCCAGAAACCGATTCCGAGATAGAGCAGCGTGTAGCCGACATAGATGGGATTCCGGGAGAACCGAAAGGGGCCTTCCGTCACCAGCGCGGCGGTCGACTCCCACGGCTGGAGCGTGGTCCTGGCGGCCCGGAACCGGCGGACGGCCGCGCCCGCCACCGCCACGCCGAGGGCGATGGTGGCGATCCCGACCGGTGCCGCGAAGCCGCCCGGGAGGAGGTCGAGCCGTACCCAACGTCGCAGCGCCAGGGCCACCGCCAACGGAATGGCGTAGATCAGCTGGGGATCCAGCCGCACGCCGGCGGACAGGGGTGGCCCACCCGGCTGCTCGGGGCGCCGTGCCATCGAAGCCGGCCGCAACGGGTCCGCTGTCGGCGGCTATCGAACCCGGGTAAATCGGAGGTGCCGCACCCGTCCCGATTCGACGAGATAGCCGGTGATCCGGCCCTTGCGGTCCCGCACGATGTCGATCACGCTCCCACCGCGGGTAAAGCCGTCCCGGTAGGTCGGCTCCAGGACGCCGAGCCGCCGGTACCCGGCGTAGGCCACGAGTTGCCCCTTCTCGATCTTCCAGCGGTGGGTCGTCTCGACCTCGTCGCTCCGATAGTCGCCCGCGTACTCCGCGAGCTTGGCGGCGTCGAGCGCGGCGGTGTCGGCCCGGAGGTAGGTCCCCGAGCCGCCGGGGGTGCGGACGACCATCTTGGTCGGCGTCGCGCCGTCGCCCTCGAACCGGACTTCGGTCCGGCCATCGGTTCGAAACCGGTTTCCGCCTAACGGGATGTACGTGGTGGGGGTCTGACCGTCCGTCATCAGGCTGTCGCCCTTCAGCCGCGTCCGCCGTACCTCGCCGCGCTCCTCGTTGCGCCAGACGCCCACCAGGCGGCCCAACTCCGCCCCTGACATCGCCACCCGAGGCGCCGCCCCCAGCGCCTCGGCCCAAACCGCGGCCGTGTCCGGCCCCATCCGGTCACCGAGGTAGATGGCCGCCACCTTCTGGGCCAGCGAATCCGGGCCGGCGTTGGTCACGTTGCAGAAGGTGGCGACCGCAAACCGCTGATCGGGAAAGCGGAGGAAGTGCCCCCGGAATCCTCCCCAGGCGCCGCCGTGCGACACGACGCGGAGGCCGCGGACCGTCCCGACCGTCCGCCCGACCGCGTACGCCAGCCCTGGACCGGAGGTGGCGGGTTGGCCGTTGTTCAGCTTCATCGCGGTGGTCATCGTCGTGATGACGTCGCGTCCGCCGACCGTGGCGGCGTCGTAGTTGTCGAGCCAGCGCCCGAAGTCCTCCACCGTGCTGTGGATCCCACCGGCTCCCATGATGGCGCCGTCGTAGGGGTTTCGCTGCACCCGGAAGCCTCGATCGCGCGGCGAGTAGCTCTCGGCCAGGTTCGGGATGACGGCGGCGCGGTCCACCAGGAACCGGGTGTCCCGCATCCCGAGTGGTCCGAACATCCGTTCCTGGGCAAACTCGGCCAGGGTCTTGCCCGTCAGCCGGTAGACGGCCTGCGCGGCCAGGATCCACCCGGAGTTGGTGTAGAGGTAGCTGTCGCCTGGTTCGTAGTTGGGCTCGGCCGATCGGGTAATGATGTCGAGCGCGTCGACTGTGTCACCCGCGAAGGTCCGACCGGTTTGGCCCCAGAGCGTCCAGAGATCCCGGAGTCCGCTCGTCTGGCTGAGCGCCCGCCGCCAGGTGATCCGATCCGCGTAGGCCGGCATCTCGGGGAAGTGCTTCCGGATCGGGTCGTCGAGCGAGAGCTTGCCGTCCTTTTCGAGGAGCAGCATCGCCATGGCGGTGAACTGCTTCGAGATCGAGCCGACGTCGAGGACCGTCCGAGGAGAAATCGGCACGCTCAGCTCGAGGCTGGCCATCCCGTACCCACGGCCGTACTTGATGGCCCCATCCTGGTAGACGCCGAGGGCGCAGCCGGGCGTGTCGGTCCGATCGAAGGCGCGGAAGACGCTGTCGACCCGGACCGTCTTGTCGTCTCTGATACCGATGGTGTACTGGGCCGACGCGGTGCTCGCGACGACGAGCGAGAGCAACACCGGAGAGAGCCTGGCGAGGAGGCGGCGCATGGGTGACCTGGTTGGAGTTTCAGGAAAGATGCGTCGAATCAGGGCGGGGGGCTAGTCGATTCTTGGGCGGCCGCGGCGCCCGGCTCGGCACTCTTCCAACTCGCCCCCCCCACCCCTCAGTCCTTGACCTCGACCGGCCGACAGATCAGGGAAATTCCCGTTGCCGACTGTTTGACTGCCGTGGTGAGGCCGGGAGGATTTTCGGGCCGGAAGTACACTTTGATTTGGGTCGCGATGTTGCCGGCTGGGCAGTACCGCACCGGGGTTCCCAGTGGCGCCGGCGTACTCGCCCCAAGAGAATTGTAGGAGCAATTGTGCTGAGCCGCGGCGTCGGTCCTGTTCACCGGGGTCACCGTCCCCTTGGGTCCCACGTCCACGTAATACAGGGTGATGCCTTTGACCCGCAAGTTGATGCGACACACCTGAATGCCGTTGACGAACAGGCCGGGTGTGTTGAATCCGACCGATCGTTGTGACCGGTTCGTCTCCTGACAGGACGCCCCGCCGAGGTTCGCCTCGTCCTGCTGGGTTGCGCCCTGGTTGAGGTGGCGGGTCAAGGTTCGAAAGTAGCACGGAATGTCGGCGTTCTCGGCCCAGACAATCCGGTAGAGCCCCTGGTAATTCCCCCCGGTTCCGATGAGCCGACTGTCCGGCCCCGAAGCTCCCGCGATGGCCGTCTCGCTGGTCGACGAGCCCAAGACGAGGAGATCGAGCGCGGCGGCGCCGGTAAGCGCAAGCAACCCGGCGACGGCCGCGAGGTAGCGAATGAACACGTGGTCCTCCTGTTTGAGATCCCGAACCAAGGCTGACACCAGACATGGCGTCTTTCGTGGCAGGCCCTGGACATCGCCCAACCACGGCTCGGGTCCCAACCGACCGGCTACCAGCGGATCACCCCTCCGAACGACAGGAAGTCAGCGGTCCCGAACCCGTCCTCGGTTACGTCGAGGATCCCGTGCCACCGCCCCTCGATCCCGAACGCCATCCGCCGGCCCGGCCGCGTCAGCACGACCCCGACCCCGGCCGTAAGCCCGGCCTTGACGTCGCTGCCGGATCCGTCGAAGTCGTAGAACGGGACCGGCTGCCCGTTCCCGTCCGTGACCCTGATCCGGTCGCGAAACCGCCCGTCGTACCCGCCGGCTCCCGCGATCAGATAGGGTCGCACCCGGCCCGTGCCCGCCTCGAATTGCACCAGACCGGCCACTCGCAGCATCGATCGCGAGAACTCCTCCCGGTACAGCGCGCCGGGTTGGTTGTCGAAGTCCTCGATCCTGCTCACCTCGGTGCCGAGACCCTGGTAGCCGACCTCGGCGCCGAACCGGAACCGCCCGGTCCCGCGGACCAGCGAGACCGACACGCCCGGGCCGTAGTGTCGGGTTGGCCGAGCCAGCGCCGTGTTGACCCCGACCCCGATGGCGGGGGACCATCGGCCCCCGGATTGCGCCTCGATGGGGTGTGCGGCAAGGGTCAGGACGGCGCCGAGGCCGGCCAGGAGCCATCTCTTCATCGCGACCTCCCGGGGAAACCTGCCCGGAATCAACATCCCTCGCGTGACCCCCGCGTTACCCATGCCAGCCCGTCGAGGTTGGTTATCGGACCAAGGGTCGAGCGGAAAGCGCCCTCAGCGGGCACCAGGAAGCCATGGTGAAGAGCCTCTGGCGCGCCCGCATTCCGGGCGTCAGATTGCCCGTCAGGCCGCGGAGCTCAACCCGCTCCGGACCGACTCCCCCAAACCAAGGCTAGACCCCATGGCCCGGCAGCTGCCTGCTCGAGCGCTCGTCGTCGCTTTCGCCACCGTCGCCGCTTGCCGCCCAGACTCCCGGACCGTCGACGCCGATCTCGCCTTCGTGAACGTCAATGTTGTGGACGTCGCCGCCGGTCGGGTCGAGCCGGGGCAGACGGTCGCCGTCAAGGGCGACCGAATCGTGGCCGTGGGCCCCTCCCTGAACCTCGTTCCGAATGCCCGCACCGTGGACGGACTGGGTCGCTACCTGATCCCAGGTCTGATGGACATGCACACGCATCTCAGCGCGGAGCACCAACTCTACCTCTACCTGGCGGGAGGTGTGACCACGGTTCGCCACATGGCCGGCGATAGCCTCTCGTTGCGCTGGCGGGCCGCCACCGCCAGCGGCGCCATCGTGGGACCGCGGATCGTGACCGCCGGCCCGTTGATCGATGGGAAGCCACGTATCTGGGCCTTCGGCATCGAGGTCACCGACCCGGCGG
The DNA here is from genome assembly GCA_902826755.1 of uncultured Gemmatimonadota bacterium. Lineage (GTDB taxonomy): Bacteria > Gemmatimonadota > Gemmatimonadetes > Gemmatimonadales > GWC2-71-9 > SHZU01. Next base: position 4,876 of record CADEGB010000096.1, on the reverse strand, counting down.
CCATCGACACCATGATCCTGGCGCAGAAGCGGGCCGGGTACGACTTCGTCAAGGTGTACTCGCGACTCACGCCGGCGGTCTTCGACGCCATTATCGCGGCGGCCAAGAAGTACGACATCGAGGTCTCGGGCCACGTGCCCCAGGCGGTACCGCTCGCGCACGCCATTTCCTCCGGCATGCGCACGGGGGAGCATTTCATCGGGGTGATGAAGGCCGTGCTCCGCGATACCACCCTCGCCTCGCCTGATCTGGCGGCGTACGATCCGCGGGCCCGCGAGGTGGTCCTGGCGGTGGGCTCCGGCACCCTATCCACCACCGACCTGATCGACTCGGCGAAGGTGGCTGCCCTCGGTGCGATGCTGGCCGGCGCCGAGTTCTGGCTCGATCCGACTCACGACATCATGCGCAACTTCACCAGCCGTCCGATTGTCGGGCACCCCGACGTCGCCCGTTTCGTGTCGCCAGGGGAGCATCAGATGCTCTCCCAGATCCAACAGTTCTTCGGACTGACCCCGGCCGCGCTCGCGGGAGAGGACAGCCTGTACCGGATCCGCACCAGCCTCGTGGCTGCGCTCCACCGGCGCGGCGCTAGGATCATCGCCGGGACCGACAACGCGACCCACAACGCCTGGGCTCTGAAGGACGAGATTCGTGCCTTGTCGGCCGCCGGCCTCGGCAACGCGGCCGCCCTTCGGGCCGCGACCCTCGAGCCGGCGGCGTATCTCGGGAAGCGGGGCGAGTTGGGGGAGGTCAAAACCGGGGCCATCGCCGATCTGGTGCTGCTGGCCGCCGATCCGTTGGAGAACCTGGAGGCGCTCTCCCGCCCGGAGGGAGTCGTGGCCCGCGGCGTCTGGCGCTCCGCCGCCGATTTCGCGCCGCGGCTCGACAGCATCGCTCAGGCCCAGGCAAGACAGACGTCGCCGAATCTCGGACCGGGCACCGAGAAGTAGGACCTCCACGGACTCTGGGGCACGACGGGGCTGGCCTATCGAAGCGACGGGTCCGCCTGCCCGTGGGCGAGCGCGTCATTCTCGATGGCACCCGAGACGGCCCCGCGGATGACCTCGCGATCGTTGGCGGCGCCGGGTACCACGGCCATCCGCCCAGCAAAGGAGCCGAGCTTGGACACGCTCCGCTCGCGGCAGACCCCGACTCCGCCCCCCAGGCCGACCCGAGGTTGCCTTGGAGGGGTGTAGCACTTTGCCGTCCTCGGCGCCGACCGCTTCCTCCAAGAGATCAAGACCACCGCGCGAAAGCGGGACCCCCACGCTGGTGGTGGCGTGGGCCGTGTGGAGTCTCTTCCGGGCGGACGCTTGCCCTACCACCCTCACTTGAAAAGGTCGCTCACTGCGGCCTGATAGTGGCGCCGCGCCTGGGACTCCGATACCCTGGCGATCCGATCCCCTGAGAACTGGTAGCGCCGTACCGTGTAGATCAGGTACCGCGGGTCGTCCTTGTCCTGGGAGTCGAGCAGTTGATACAGCACCGGGGCCTTGGCCAACCGCGCCGGGGCATCGGTCTTCTCGCCTCCGGGTAGCCGCCACGACACGCCGACGTAGGTGACCAGGAGGTCGAGCTTCTCGCCGGTGATGCCCGCGGCTACGAAGGGTGCGGCTTCCTTGGCGCGCCTGGCCCGGTACGATGCCCGGGCCGTCGCCACCCAGGCCGGGACGTGCTCGGCCAGCGCCGGGCAGATCCCCTTCTCGACCATATCCAGGGTCCAATCGTAGGCACTGG
>CADEGB010000096.1:0-3129 GCA_902826755.1 uncultured Gemmatimonadota bacterium | reverse complement strand
GTGCGTCCTGGCGCAACCAGTTCGGAGCAGTGGGTAGAGCTGCCGTCTCGCTCCTTGCTCGCGATCTGACTTGCTTCGAGATCCTCGGTTGGCTTGACGTAGCCCTCCCGGATCGATTTGAGCGTCTGCACGGCAGCGCGGAGGCCGAACTTGACCAGATACAGCTGGTATCGCTCCCGATACTCCTGGGCGATGCCCGTCATCAGGCCGAATGGGATCTGTGCCTGTTTGGCTTCGGGATGTTCGGAAAACTCCCCATCTCGAATCAGGGTCTGGTCCCGGAGGCCCTTCTTTCGCCAGGCTTCGATCTCGGCGTCTACGGCGTCCGGGGTTCGGAGGATGTCGCGAGTGTCGGGGTCGCGTCGGAGCGCCCGGAGGCCGGCATAGATCCGGCCAAGCCGAAAGCCGGCCTCGGCCATGTCGCCCGGTTGGCCGGAGGCTGCCGCGGTGGCGGGAGCCATCGAGAGGCCGGCGAGGAGCGGGAGGGTCGACCGGAGGTGGCGGAGCGCGGATCGGTACATGACAGTCTCCAGTGATGAAGGGCGGGAGGCCGATGAGCGGAGCTCATGACGAAGATCGGCAAAGCCCGCCCAAGCCCGACACCGTGGCGGAGGCTGTCGATGGCGCGCGGCCATCCGAAGGTCGGCGGATGTCGGGTTCGGTGGTCAGTTTCCGATTTGATCAGTGAGGTGCCAGACACACCCACTGAACCAAGCCAGGAGGAATGATGCGAAGAAGCGTAGCCGTGGTTGCCGCCGTGTTGGTCGCTGCCGTGCTGGGTGCCTGCGCGGACGGGGGGACGGGCCCGTCGACCAACGACCGCCCCGCCGCCGACGTGGCGCCGAACTTCGCCAAGAAACGGCCGGGAGACCTCGTCAACTGTCCGCCCTACGAGTTCAACGGGGAGACGAACTCGATCTGCGTCCTCATCTCGCAAACGCGTGATCCGGAGACGGGCTTCCCCCTCTGTCAGTATTACTGCATGCGGCAACGGGATCGGACGTTGCCCTGACCGTCCAAACGGCACCCGGGCGGAACACCGGCCGGGTGCCGCCGCCAAGCCGGAACCCACCACCGTCATCACGCCTCGGCACGACGAGGATCTGGACACCCGGTTCGCCGCCCGCTACATACCGCTTCCCGGCAGCGGAGCGAGCGTCCCATGGTCGTCTACTTCAACGGTGAATACCTCCCCAAGGAGCGGGTCGCGATCTCCCCCGACGATCGGGGATTTCTCTTCGGCGATGGCGTCTACGAAGCGACGCCCAGCTACCAGGGGCGCTTCCTGGCCCTGGACCGCCACCTGGCCCGGCTCCAACGCGGCCTCGAGGGACTCCGGATCAAGGGCGTCCGGGCCGCCACCCTCGAGCCGGTCCACCACGAATTGCTCGTTCGCAACGGCCTCGAGAAGAGCCGGGCCCTGGTCTACGTCCAGATCACTCGCGGGGCCGCCAAACGTCGGCATGCCTTTCCCGAACCGGCCGTCCCGCCGACGGTCTACGCCACCGTTTCGAAAGTCGAACCCAAATTCGATCCCGCCGTGGGCGTGGCCGTCATCACCACACCCGACCTCCGGTGGGGCCGCTGCGATCTCAAGACCGTCAACCTGCTCCCCAACTGCCTCGCCAATCAGCAGGCCCAGGAAGCGGGCGCCTTCGAGGCGATCTTCGTTCGCGCCGGTCGCGCCACCGAGGGCACCCATACCTCGCTCTTCTGGGTCCAGAGCGGCGTCCTGGCCACTCATCCGAACGGACCCGAGATCCTCCCCAGCGTCACCCGGGCCCTCCTCCTCGAACTCTGCGCCGCAAACGGGGTCCCGGTCGAGGAACGGGTCATCGGTATCGACGACCTCCGCCGCGCCGACGAAGTCCTGCTCACCGGGTCCACCACCGAGGTCGCGCCGGTGGTCCGGATCGATTCGGCGCCGGTGGCCGATGGCAGGCCCGGACCGGTTACCCGACGGCTCCAGCAGCTGTATTCGGCTCTGATCAACCCACGGTAGGGAGACGCCGAAAGCGCGCGTCCCCCCCGGGGCACTCGCCCGAATTGTCCATCACCCCCCAAGTGAGCCGCTTCTGGCCCTTCTTGCGCGTTTTGGGGTGTGCGGCCCAAAACCGGCCGCCCGGACCCTGCCCCTTACGGTCGAGGCTGCCATGTCGACGTTGTCGTCCCACCCAACTTTGAGCCGGATCGTTCCGGCCGCCTTGGTGTGTACCCTGCTGGTCGGTTGCGGCGGGGGTAACACCGACCCTGTCAATCCGCCGCCGCCGCCGCCCCCGCCGCCCCCGGCCCCGGTCGCAACCGTCACCGTCGCGCCCGACACCACGGTGCTGATCCCCGGGGGGACCCGGCAGTTTGCGGTCACTCTGAAGGACGCCGCGGGGAACACCCTCCAGAACCGGACGGTCACCTGGGGGACCTCTCCGGCAACCGTGGCGACGGTGTCCAATGGTGGACTCGTCACCGCGGTGCTCGCCGGGACGGCCCAGCTCACGGCCCAGTCGGAGGGCCAGACGGGCGCCGCCACGGTGACCGTTCGAGACGGCGGCGCCATTGGATCGGCCGGCGGTACGGTTGCGACGGGTGACAGCAACACGGTGGTGACGGTGCCGGCTGGCGCGCTGGCCCAGTCGACCACCCTCACGATCGCGCCGGTGGCGAATCCGCCGGCCCATCCCCGGTTGGTGGCCGGGACGGCGGTCGACCTCGGACCGAATGGGGCCACGTTCTCGCAGGCGGTGACGGTCCGGCTCCGCTACACCGCCGCGGCGATCGCAACCCTCGACCAGAGCCGGCTTCGGCTCCACCGGTTCCGGAACAACACCTGGGAGGAGGTGCCGGGCAGCACGATTGACTCCGCAAACCGACGGGTCTCCGGTCCGACCACCTCGTTCAGCACCTACGCGATCGTGGGCCTACCGCCTCTGACCGTGGAGACCGTGGTGATCGCTCCCGACAGCGCGGACGTGGCGTTTCGGGGAACCAAGGCCCTCGCGGCGACGACCTTGGCGGAGGGTGGGGCGGTCCTCACCGGACGGACCGTCACCTGGAATTCGAGCGACCCGGCCATCGCCACGGTGAGCGCCGCCGGCGTCGTGAGTGGGCTTCTTCCGGGGACCGTTACCATCC
>CADEGB010000095.1 GCA_902826755.1 uncultured Gemmatimonadota bacterium | reverse complement strand
AGGCCGGCGTGGCGGTCATCACGGCGGCATCAGGCGGATCGGCGGCGCCGCCGGTTCGGGTGGTGTCCTGCGCCCGAACCCGATCCGCCACCAGCATGGCCGAGGCGGCCGCAAGGAACGCGCGCCGGTTCATACCGCGACCTCGACCGGCGGCCGGGCGGCCGGACGACTCGGGATCGGTGCCGTGGCCGGGCTCCAGCCCGAGGGCCACATGGTGACCAAGCCGCCGATGACCAGGAACACCCCTCCCGCCCAGACCCACCAGACCAGCGGGTTGATGGTGATCCGGAAGGTGCTCCGCTCGGTTCCGTCGACGGAGCCGGCAAAGACGACGTAGAGATCCTCGCGGAGGTCGCTTTGAATGCCGACCTCGGTGGAGGGCTGGAACGTCGGTCGTCCAAAGCTGTCGACGTGCTGCCGTTTCTCCGAGGTGATGACCCCGGTTTGCTTCCCGTTCCGCGCCACCTGGAGCGTGGCGGCGGAGACCCGGCGGTTGAGGGCGTCGTACTGGGAGACGCCCAAGTGGGTCAGGGGGTAGGTGGGGCCGAACGGGCTCTTGATCTCGACGGTTTCGCCGACTCTGAGGGTGGCCTCCCGGCTCACGCTGAAGGCGTTTCCGGCAAACGCGACGAAGTACGTGATCATCGCCGTATGAACCAGGTAGCCGCCGTACCGACGGCGGTTGCGGGCCACCAGGCGATAGAAGCCGGTCACGACGCCCTCGCCGTGCATCCGTTGCCGGGCTCGGACGCCCCGCACGAACTCCTGCGTGATGGTCCCGGCCACGAACCCCGCTAGCGCGATGGCCATGGTGGCGTAGACGTCGCGCATGCCGAACGCCACCAGGACGACGGCCACGAGGAGGCCGCTGGCCACCGGGAGCGTGAATTGACGGCGCAGGTTGGCGACCGAGGCCTGGCGCCACGCGATCAAGGGTCCGATGCCGGTCAGTGCCAGGAGCGCGAGCCCGAGGGGAACGTTGACGCGGTTAAAGAAAGGGGGGCCTACCGTGATCTTGGTGTTGCGAACCGCCTCGGAGATGATCGGGAACAGAGTGCCCCATAGCACGCTGAAGGCGATGCCCACCAGAATCAGGTTGTTGAAGAGGAACGCCGCTTCCCGGCTCACCAACGAGTCGAGTTGGCCGTCCGGCTCGAGTTCTGGCCACCGGAGGTAGAGCAGGGCAAAGCTGGCCGCGCCGGCAATCAGCAGAAACCCGACGAAGAAGTACCCGACGTTCGACTGGGCAAAGCTGTGGACGCTGGCGATGACGCCCGAACGGGTGATGAAGGTGCCGAAGATCGAAAGGAGGAACGAGCCGATGACCAGGCCCAGGTTCCACCGCTTGAGCATGCCGCGCTTTTCCTGAATCATCACCGAGTGGAGAAAGGCGCTCATGGTGAGCCAGGGGAGCAGGCTGGCATTTTCGACCGGGTCCCAGGCCCAGTACCCGCCCCAGCCAAGTTCGACATAGGCCCACCACATCCCGATGGTGATCCCGATCGAGAGGAAGAGCCAGGAGAGCAGGGTCCACCGGCGGATCGCCACGATCCAGCCGACGTCGAGCCGACGGGTCATGAGGGCCGCGAGCGCAAACGCAAAGGGAATGGTGATGCTGATGTAGCCCAAGTACAGCATCGGGGGATGGATGACCATGCCCGGATTCTGGAGCTGGGGGTTGAGCCCGTTGCCGTCGGGCGGGACGAAGGTCAGGCGTTCGAACGGATTAGCGCCCGAGAACAGCATGACGGCCAGGAAGAAGACCACCACGAAACTGGTGACTCCGCCCACGGCGGGAAGGAGGTCCTTGTATCGTCGGCTGGTGACGCCTTGGGCGATGGCGCTGAAGGTGGCGAGCACCACGGCCCAGAACAGGAGCGATCCTTTCTGGCCGGCCCAGAACGCGGCAAAGAGATAGTAGGTCGGCAGGTTCCGCGACGTATACGACGCGACGTACTCGACGTTGAAGTCGTGATTAAAGATGGCCTTCCAAAGGCAGATCGACGCGACCCAGATGGCCAAGGCAATCGCGTAGGTGCCGCGTTCGACGATGGCCGGCGTGTCGGGCCGGTTGCGCCACCCGGGGACGAATGCGATCGCCATCACGTAGATGCCGAGGAGGAGAGCGGCCCAGAGGGAAAACTGGCCAAGCAACGTCATCGAGTACCTCCGGAGGCCGCTTTGGCCTCGTCGCGGAAACGGTCGAGGATCACCTGGTGATCCCGGTATTCCTGGCGCCCAGTGGCCCGTTCGCCGTCCACGGCCGCCAGGAAATTTCGCTGCGCGGCGGCCAGCTTGCCCGGGTCTTGATGCCAACGGGCCACCGACCCCTGGATCACGAGCCCGAGCAGGTGGCGCGGGTTGCCGATCAGAATCGTATCCGCCAGCGCGCTTGCCCCCTTGGGATCGCCGCTCTGGAGCCGAATCATCGCGGCGTGATAGCGGGCGTCGTCGTCGACCAGGTCGAGCATCCCGTAGGCCGCCACCGCCATCGGGGTGAACTGCCGCACGGTGGCGGTGTCCCCCGACTCGCTTGCCTGCATGATCCGGTTGAACAACCGGTCGAACCGTTCCCGAGGAGACATCTGACTCAAGTCGGGCGGGGCTCCCTCGGCGACCGGGGCGCCCGCCACCACGCCATCACTGGCACCCGGGGGGCGGCCGCCTTGAAAAAAGAGAGCGGCCACGATGGACACGGTGGCCGCGCCGCCCACGACATAAGGTAGCCAATTCATTGCCTTGCGGGGCCGAGCGGCGCCCGGGGGAGCCCCGCACTCAGGGCAGAACCGCCCCCCGGCCGGAATCGGTCCGCCGCAAGCCCTACAGGATTGCCCTTGAGTCTGTAGGGCTCCACAGGCGCTGCAGAACCGCCCGTGCAGCTTGGCGCCACAATGTGTGCAGGATGCAACCTGTACGGACACTTGTTGAAACCCCCGGCCGGTGGTGGACCACCAAAGTGGCGGGCAATCTAACCGAGCCCGCCGTAACGGTTCCTTAAACAAAGTATGAGAAGGAGTTACAAAATCCCGAATTGGGCTTGCCCAAAAGCGTCTCCCTCTCAATGTTGTTGAGCAACAAGGTACCGTAGTAATACGGGTCAATCCCAAAACCAGTCCGAGCCGGAGAAGAAACCGTGCTGCGAATGCTGAGGTCCCGAGCGGTCGGCGCCCTGGTGGGCGGCCTCGCGGTGTTGAGCGCTTGCACGACCGAGAAGATCGTGTTCAAGGATCGGGAACCCTTCAATCCGCCGCCGGACGCGGCCGCTGGGTTCCTTGGCTACTACACCGTCAACAGCAAGCAGACGTCCTGCGGCAACTGCCACCAGGGTCAGCAGACGGTCTGGGCTCAAACGGCCCACGCCGGCGCCTACAAGACCTTGGCCGACCTGCCCGCCAATCAGGCCCAGGCGTTCTGCTACAGTTGTCATACCGTCTCGACCAACGGCAACGGCGCTCCCACGCCGAAGCGGGGGTGGGACGTGGTGCAGGACAGCGCCTACCGCGACGTCCAGTGTGAAAGCTGCCACGGTCCCGGAAACAACCATGCCCAGGCTCCGAGTCGGTCGAATTGGCCGCTTGCCCGGGCCGGCATGGCGTCGAGCGGGGTCCCGGCGGCGTCGGCGGCAGCCTCGAACAGTACGTGCGCCGCGTGTCATAGCGGGACGCACCACCCCTTTGCCGAGGAGTGGGGCAAGAGCGCGCATTCGAAGGTCGTTGTCGAGGGGACGACCCCGGTGGCGCGGAACGCTGACGGGACCGATCGGGCGTCCTGCTCCCCCTGCCACGACGGCAAGGGGACGCTCAAGGCCTGGGGCGTCAACACCAACTACATCGAAAAAGACTCGGTTGGCGTCATGGCCACGACCTGCACGGTCTGCCACGACCCCCACGCCAAGAACAACCCGAAGCAGTTGCGGTTCTCGATCACGGCGCGGGAGCCTTCGGCCAACCTGTGCATGAAGTGCCACGACCGGCGAGCCGTCCTGGCTGTCGGCACCACCCGGTTGACGCCCCACGCGCCGCAGGGTGACGTGCTGCTCGGCACCGCCGGCTATCGGCCGCAGGGCGTTTCGATTGAAGAGATCGCCGTGGCCACGACCCACGCCAGCAGCGCCAATACCGCGCTCTGCGCCGGTTGCCACATCCAGCGCTATACCTTCAACGATCCGGCCTCGGGCAACTTCACCTTCCAGGCCACCGGTCACCGGTTCCTCCCGATCCCGTGCGTCGACGCCAACGGCCCGACGGACGCCCAGAACTGCGGGTACAACACGGCGTCGCGGTCCTTCAAGGGCTGCGTGGCCACCGGTTGTCATAACTCCGAGGCGATCGCGGCCAGCGCCTTTACCTCGCGTCGAGCCACCATCGCCGTGCTCGCCGACCAGATCTGGGTCGACACCGACGGCGACGCCACCGTCGACGCCGCGCCGACCGACGGCGGTATGCTCGCCATCGTCCGCCGCGACCGTCCGACCGAGTTTACCAACACCACCAAGATCACCCCGGCCATGGGCGCCGTCTTCAACATGACGACCTTCGCCGAGCGGTACGCCAACGGCGACGGGTCGAAGGGAACTCACAATCCGTTCCTCGGCACCGCGTTGCTCGCCGGCAACATCGTCGAACTCCGGGCGGCTTATCCCTTCCTGCCGGCGCCGCCGGCGGCGGTCCAGGCCGCGGTCGACCGCAGCCTGAACGAACTCAAGATCCGCCAGCCCAATGCGTTCAAGGCGGGCGGCAAGTAAGTGATCGTCGGGTTGATCCAGGACTCCCTCCGAGCCGCGTTCCATGGGGACGCGGCTCGTCCTGATTGCATCCAGTCCCCGCTGCCCGGCGGGGTGGCGGCCGTCGTCCGTTTCATCTTCGGCGTGCCGCAGTGGATTCAGATTGGGGGGTTCCTCCTCGGGATCGCGGTGGCCATTGGGGTGGCCGTGTACCTGTGGCGCCGGCGCGCGGCCATCATCCACTGGGTCAAGACCCGGGAACGCGGCGTCAAGTTCGGCCTGGCGGGAGGCGTCTTCGGGCTCGTGCTGATGGCCGGGGGCGCGGGCGCCGTCAGTTGGAACTACATGCAGCATGACAACGGGTTCTGCACCGGTTGCCATGTGATGAGCCAGCCGTTCGGGGCGTTCCAGGCCAAGGCCGGCAAGCATGACAGCCTCGAGTGCCACGCCTGCCACCAGCAGTCGATCTATGCCAGCACCCGGCAGTTGGTGCTCTGGGTGGCGGAGCGACCGGAGAAGATCGGCGCCCACGCCAAGGTGCCGACGGCCCGCTGTGCCGAATGTCACGTCAACGGCGCCGACCAGCGGGAGACCTGGCAGCGGATCGTCACGACCGCCGGCCACCGGGTCCACCTCGAATCGGACTCGACCGCGCTCAAGGACGTCGAGTGCGTCACGTGCCACGGGCAGGAGGTGCACAAGTTCGTGCCCGTGTCCAAGACGTGTATGCAGGAAGGCTGTCACGAGAACGTCGAAATCAAGCTTGGCAAGATGGCCGAGCAGACGTCGCTTCACTGTGTCACGTGTCACCAGTTCACGGCCGACGTGCCGAAGCTGGCCACCCGCGACTCGGCGGCCGGCACCTTGGTGCCGACCAACAAGCAGTGTCTCTCGTGCCACGAGATGCGGGCGGTACTCACCAGCTTCGATCCCGAGCTGGACCCCCACAACGGCACCTGCGGGATGTGCCACAATCCCCACACCCAGAAATCGTCGGCTGAAGCGGCCAAGAGCTGTACGACCGCCGGCTGTCACGACAACTGGCGGAACGAACCCTTCCACGTCGGGGTGGCGCACCGGAAAGTCGGGCAGGAGTGCATCGTCTGCCATCAGCCGCATTCGGCCAAGGTGGATCCGAGCGACTGTCAGACCTGTCACGACAACGTTCGCAAGGCGGCGGTGTCGGGTCGGCGAGTGTCCCCGCCGGTGCCGTTCGACACCACCAAGGCGCTCAAGCGGGAGGCGGATGCGGCGGCTGCCCCGGCGGCCGACGAGCCGATCACCGGCTTCCTCGGTTGGGGGTGGCCGACGCCGCCACCGAGCCCGGCTCCCGCCGTCGTCCCGGTCGTCGATTCGTTCCCCCACCCGAAGCATCGCCGCCTCACCTGCCTGACCTGCCACACGTCGAACACCCGCCACGGACGCCTGACCTTCGAGCGGCCCCGCGGCTGTCAGATCTGCCATCACCAGGCACCCAAGACCACCGACTGCGCCACCTGCCACCAGCCCGATGAGCTGACCAAGCTGCTCGCGGCCACCGTCACCGTGACGGTACCGGAGAAGGCGCCCAGGGCGCGCTCGGTCCCGTTCGCGCATCCGGCGCATCAGTCGGTCGCGTGCGTGACCTGCCATACCACGGCGGTCTCGCTGCGCCCCGAGCCGGCGGTCGCGAGCTGCCAGAGCTGTCACGAGGATCACCACGAGACCAAGGCCGCGTGCGCTACCTGCCACACCGGCCTCGACTGGAAGGTGTCCCATGCGCGCCCGGCGGTGGCTCACCAGGCGTGCGATGCCTGCCACACCGAAAAGGTCATCGCCGAATTGACGCCGACGCGGCCGCTCTGTCTCACCTGTCACCAGCCGCAGGAGAAGCACTACCCGGCCACGGAATGCACGGTCTGCCACTTCCAGGCAACGCCGCAGGCGTATCGGTCGCACCTGTTGCGGTCGACTCTTCGGGATTCCGATCGATGAGCCGATTGCCCCTGGTCGCGTTGCCGGCGGCGCTGCTGCTCCCGGTCCTCGTCGCGGGGTTGGCCCCCGAGGCGGCGGAGGCCCAGGGGTACAAACTGCGACTCGACGCCCGCTACCAGTCGGTCAGCTTCCGGGGGGTCGACCTCGACAGCATTCCGTCGACGTCGGTCGTCCAGCTGTCCGGCCAAGGTCCGGCGACACCCGACGGGTTTGCGGTGGACTGCGGCACCGGGACCCCGGGGTACTGCTACTTCTACCGGCCGGGCAACCGGTTGCGGGGTCAGCCGCTCACGACGACGGCGGACCTCACGGCGTGGGGCTTCGGCGTCCGCGGCCTCACGATCCGTGCCTCGGGCCGGGTGGCCACTGACCTGGCAGATCGGACGGTCTGGCCCGGGTCCGAGCCAGCGGTCGTGGTGACGGAAGGGTACGCCGAGTACGCCACCGAGTACCTGACCGGCCGGATGGGGCGCCAGTTGATCACGGGGCGCCTCGGGTATCAGGGTTTCGACGGCGCCCGGGCGAGCTACCGGTTTGACGGCGCTGGGGTCGAGGTGGCCGCATTCGGCGGGTGGGGTTTGGCTCGGGCCGTGGCGCTGCCGGTGACCAGTCCCGCACTCAACCCGCTCGACGACTACCAGCCGAGGTCGCGACAGCTGCTGGTGGGTGCCGATGTGGCGTGGCGGCACCGGGCGTTCGATCTCCGCGCCGAGTACCGCCGTGAAGTCGATCCGGAGGTCGACTATTTCGTGTCGGAGCGGGCCGCGGCCAGCGCCGAGGTCCACTTGGCCCCGAAGCTCAGGGTTGCGGGCGGGGCCGAGTACGATTTCGCCAACGGATGGTGGGGCACGGCGGAGGCGAGCGCCACCTATACCGATCGCCGCTGGTACGGCACCATCGAGGCCCGCCGGTACCGGCCCTTCTTCGATCTCTGGACGATCTGGGGAGCGTTCAGTCCGGTCCCGTTCCGTTCGGTCCGCGGAAGCGCCGCGATCGAGCCGGTCAAGGGGCTATGGATCCGGGGCCAGGCGGAGCGGTACCAGTTCGACCCGGACGAGGCGGAGACGCCGCTCGTCAGCGCCGAGGATCGTGGCTGGCGCGCCCAGATCGGGGCAACGGCGGCGGTGGCCCGGCAGTGGACGCTCGAGGCCGGGCTCCGGAGCGAGTTCGGCCCCGGGGCGAGTTCCCGGACCGTGGATGGCGGATTGACCTGGCGACCCTCCGAGCGGACGTTCTTCGCGGCCCGGGCGGGCACGCTCGACCGGCCGCTCGAGTTCCGGTTCAGCGACTCGAAGGTGAACTGGGTGGCGGTGAGCGGTGACGTGGAGCTATCCGATCGACTCCGGTTGGCGTCCGACATCGGGTGGTTTGGCGAGGAGCGGCGGCGGCCGGACGCCGCCGCGTTCGATTTGAACCAGGTTCGGGTCAGTACCCGCCTGATCGTGACGTTGGGTTCGGCGGCCGACCGGCTCCCGCGGGCGGTCCGTCCGGTGACCCCGGGGGGATCGCAATGATGCCGCGCTGGCTGCCGGCGCTCCTGGCAAGCTTGCTGCTGCCGCTGGCCGCCGCGGCCCAGCAGCGTCCGGACGGGTTCGATCACCCGGCCCACGCCAAACTGTTTCCACGGTGCGAAACCTGTCACGTGGGCGCGGTTCGGCCGGACGCCTCGATCTGGCCGACGACGGCCTCCTGTGAATCCTGCCACGACGGGACCATCGAGCGTCGGGTTCGATGGTCGCCGCGGTCCGCGGCCGTCCCCACGAATCTCAAGTTCGACCACCTCGTCCACCGCCGTTCGGCGGGGCCCGCGGCATCCCGTGCCGGTGGCGCGCCGCCGACCTGCGGCAGCTGCCATCAGCCGAGCGGCTCGGGCTGGATGACGACTCGGCGGACCATCGTCGGGCAGTGCCTCGATTGCCACAAACTGCCCGCCGAGCATCTGGCCGTGGCGGACACGGCCTGTTCGACGTGCCACCTGTCGCTGGTCGACGCGAAGACCCTTCCGGAAAGCCGGATCAAGGCGTTTGGCACGCCGCCGAGCCACAAAGATCCCGGTTTCATGGTCAAGGGCCTCAAGGGTCACGGGGCGCTGGCCAAGGGGAGCGGCACCATCCGGGTGTCCGCGAGTTGTTCCACGTGTCATGCGCGGGATTTCTGCCTCTCCTGCCACGTCAACGCGCCGGAGACTCCCTTGATTCAGGGGCTTGGGCCTGACGCCCGCTCGCTGGCCATCAAGGCCGAACTCAAGGCGCCCGCCACGCATCGGAGCGCGGACTTCGATCGTCGGCACGGGACCCGGATCGGTGCCAGGGCCGAGAAGTGCTCGACCTGTCATACCCGAGAGAGTTGCACCGCCTGCCACGCCGGCGTGCCGGCGCCGGCGGTCCGAGCCTTGGCGGCGTTCGGCCCCGGCCGGGCGGCTGGGGCGTTGGTGGCCCGGAAGAAGCCCGTCAATCACACGGCCAACTTCGGTGAGAAACACGGCCCGGTGGCCTCCGCGGCGGCACGGAGTTGTTCGACCTGCCACGTCCGGACGACGTGCCTCGAGTGTCATCGACCGGACGCGGCGCGGACCAGCGGGTTCCACCCGACCGGCTTCCTGAATCGGCACCCGTCGGCCGCCTATGCGCGGGAAGCTTCCTGCTCCGATTGCCACGATTCGCGGCAGTTCTGCGCCAGTTGCCACAACCAGGCAGGGATGACGTCGAGTCGGCTGCTTGGTACCGGGGCCAACTATCCTGATGCCAAACAGACGTTCCTGTTCGGCCACGGGCAGACGGCGCGGCAGGGCCTGGAAAGCTGTGACAGCTGTCACGCGGAGCGCGACTGCCTGACCTGCCACTCGTCAGTTGGCGGCCGTCGGTTCAATCCGCATGGGCCCGGCTTCGATCCCAACCGCTTGGCCCGGAAGAATCCGCAGATGTGCGCGGCCTGTCACGGCCTCAACATCCCTCGTCGCTGAGGCCGTCGGGCGCCTGCCTTCCTGATTCACGTTTCCTTCACGAACTCGGGCCTACGTTGCCCTGGTGAATACTCCCCGCATCGCGACCGTCGACGGGAATGAAGCCGTCGCGCTGGTTGCCCATCGCACCAATGAAGTGATCGCGATCTACCCGATCACGCCCTCGTCTACCATGGGCGAGTTGGCCGATGGGTGGTCGGCCGAGGGGCGGACCAACCTCTGGGGGTCGATCCCGGTGGTGGCCGAGATGCAGTCCGAGGGAGGGGCCGCAGGTGCCATTCACGGGGCGCTGCAGGGCGGGGCGCTGGCGACGACCTTCACGGCGTCGCAGGGCCTGCTGTTGATGATCCCGAACCTGTACAAGATCGCGGGTGAGTTGACCCCCCTGGCCCTGCACGTGGCCGCGCGCACCGTGGCCACCCATGCGCTTTCGATCTTCGGCGACCACTCCGACGTCATGGCGGTGCGCCAGACCGGGGTGGCGCTCCTGGCGTCCGGATCGGTGCAGGAGGCCCATGACTTCGCGCTGGTGGCCCAGGCCGCGACGTTGCGGAGCCGGGTGCCGGTCCTCCACTTCTTCGACGGGTTCCGGACCTCTCACGAGCTCCAGAAGATCAGCCTCCTCGACGATGGGGACATGGAGGCATTGCTCGACGAGGATTTGATCGCAGCGCACCGGCGGCGGGCGCTCGATCCGGAGCACCCCGTGCTCCGGGGCTCGGCGCAGAACCCCGACGTCTTCTTTCAGGCGCGGGAGGCGTCGAACCCGTTCCATCTGGCGGTGCCCGATCTGGTGGCCTCGGCCATGGAGACCCTCGGGGCCCGCACGGGGCGACGCTATCGGCCGTTCGAGTATGTCGGCGACCCGCGAGCTGATCGGGTGGTGGTGGTCATGGGCTCGGCCCAGGAGACGGTCGAGGCCTCGGTCCGGCGGCTCGGGGCCGCCGGCGAACGGGTCGGGGTGCTCAAGGTCCGGCTCTATCGGCCCTTCGACGTGGCCCGATTCGTCGCGGCGCTGCCGGCCACCACTCGCTCGATCGCGGTGCTCGATCGGACCAAAGAGCCGGGCGCGGTCGGGGAGCCGCTGTTTCTCGACGTCGTGGCGGCGCTCGACGAGGCGTGGGAGGCCTCGCCCCGGCCGGTGGTGATCGGTGGGCGGTACGGCCTCTCGTCGAAAGAGTTCACCCCTTCCATGGCGAAGGCTGTCTTCGACGAGTTGGCCGCCGAGCGGCCGCGGAGGCGCTTCACGGTGGGGATCGTCGACGACGTCACCCACCTGTCGCTCCGGTGGGACCCCGCCTGGTTCGTCGAGCCGACGGACGAGGTCCGGGCGGTGTTCTGGGGTCTCGGCAGCGACGGAACCGTTGGCGCCACCAAGAACAGCATCAAGATCATCGGGGAAGAAACTCCGCTCCACGCGCAGGGCTATTTCGTCTACGACTCGAAAAAGGCCGGCGCCGTCACGGTCTCGCACCTCCGGTTCGGGCCCCGGCCGATCTCGGCGCCGTATCTGATCCAGTCCGCCACGTTCGTCGCCATCCACCAGTTCGATTTCCTGGTGCGGTTCGACTGCCTCGAGGCGGCGGCGCCGGGGGCCACGGTGTTGATCAACGCGCCGTTCCCGCCTGATCAGGTGTGGTCGGCGCTGCCCCGCGAGGTTCAGGAGACGATCATCGCCAAGCGCCTCGAGTTGGTGGCGATCGACGCGGTGGCGGTGGCCCGGGAGGCGGGGCTCGGCGGGCGGATCAACACCATCATGCAGACCTGCTTCTTTGCCATTTCCGGCGTGTTGCCGCGGGCGGAAGCGCTGCTGCGGATCAAGGACGCGATCGCGAAGACCTACGGCAAGCGGGGGCAGGTCGTCATCGAGCGCAACAACGCCGCGGTCGACCGGACGCTCGAGGGCATGCACCGCATTCCGGTGCCGACCGCCGCCACGGCGACCCATCGGCGTCCCCCGATCGTGGCGGACGAGGCGCCCGATTTCGTCCGCCGGGTCACGGGCGTCATCCTGGCCGGTCAGGGCGATCTCCTCCCCGTCAGCGCGTTTCCGCCGGATGGAACCTGGCCCACCGCCACGTCGCGATGGGAAAAGCGCAACCTCGCCACCGAGATCCCCGTGTGGGACCCGGCCATCTGCATCCAATGCAACTGGTGCGCCCTGGTGTGTCCCCACGCGGCCATCCGGACCAAGGTCTATCCGCCGGAGGCGCTGGCCGGTGCGCCGCCAGCGTTCCGCTCGACCGCGTGGAAGGGACCTGACTTTGCCGGCGCGGCGTACACGGTGCAGGTGGCGCCGGAGGATTGCACCGGGTGCTCGTTGTGCACCACGGTGTGCCCGGCCAAGGATCGGGGAAATCCACGGCACAAGGCGATCGATCTCGCGCCCCAGCGGCCGATCCGCGACCGGGAGCGCGACAACTACCGGTTCTTCCTCGACCTCCCAGAGGCGGACCGAACCGCGCTGACTCGACTCAACGCCAAGACCTCGCAGCTGCTCCAGCCGCTGTTCGAGTACTCGGGAGCCTGCGCCGGGTGCGGAGAGACACCCTATCTCAAGCTGTTGACGCAGCTGTTCGGCGACCGGGCCATCATCGCCAACGCCACCGGGTGTTCGTCCATCTATGGCGGCAATCTGCCGACCACCCCGTACACGGTCGACCGGCACGGGCGCGGGCCGGCGTGGGCCAACTCCCTGTTCGAGGACAATGCCGAGTTCGGATTCGGAATCCGCCTGGCGCTCGATGCGCAACGGACCGAGGCGGAGCGGCTGTTGGTCCAGTTGGGAGACCGCGTGCCGGCGGAGATCGGCGCGGTGCTGTTGAGTCGAGCATCGGCGGCTCGGGGCGGAGTGGAGGGTCGCGACGAGGCCCTGATCGCGACCCAGCGGGCGGCCGTATTGGC
>CADEGB010000094.1 GCA_902826755.1 uncultured Gemmatimonadota bacterium | reverse complement strand
CGATGCCGTAGACGACACCGGCGTACTCGACGCCGATGTTGTCGGGCGTCAGGCCGCCGCTCACGCCCATCCGGGACTTGTCGTTCCGGGTCAGGTCGGGGCTGATCAGCTGCCAGGTCCGGCCGGCATCGGTGGTCATGTGGACGTGCTGGCTGCCGACGTAAACCTTGTTGTGGTCGTGCGGCGAGATGACCAGCGGGAAGGTCCACTGGAACCGGTATTTCACTTCCGAGGCCGAGTGTCCGGCGGTCATTTCCGGCCAGATCTCGATCGGATTGGCGATGCCGGTGCGGACGTCGTAGCGGCTGACGATTCCGCCGACGCTCCCGAAGCCGGAGGCGCTGGACCAGATCAGATCCGGGTTCTCGGGGTCGGGCGTGGCCCAGCCGCTTTCGCCGCCGCCCACCGAGTGCCAGAGACCGCGGGGGATGCCGGCGTCCCCGAAAAAGCTCGCCATCCGGCTGTTGCTCGGCCCCCGGGACGACGGGCCATCCTGCCGATTGCCGTAGACGTAGTAGGGAATCCGGTTGTCGACGGTGACATGGTACATCTGGGCGATCGGGAGCTGTACCTGACTCCACGTCTTGCCCCGATTGGTGGTGATGGAAATCCCACCGTCGTGACCGACGGTCATCCGGTTGGCGTTGGTCGGATCGATCCAGATGTCGTGGTGATCCCCACCGGGGACTTCCGCGAACGGAGGGTCGAAAGTGGTGACCCCGCCGTCGAGCGTCTTGGTCCAGCTGGCGGTCAGGAAGTAGGCCTCGTTCTCGTTGTCCGGCATCACGGCCATGCGGGTGTAGTACTGGGTTCGGCCCGCCAGGTTCCGGTCGTGGCTCACGACCTTCCAGGTTGCCCCGGCATCGTCGGACCGCCACAACTCGCCCGACTCGGCCTCGACGTTGGGGAGGGGGACGCCGTCGCTGGTCTCGATCAGGGCGTAGACCCGGTTCGGGTTGGTCCGCGCCACGTCGAGGTCCACCTTGCCGAAGGGCTTGCTGGGGAGCCCGTTGCCGGTCAATCGCTTCCAGGTGGTGCCGCCGTCGACGCTCTTCCAGACCCCGCTGCCGGGGCCACCGCTGTGGCGGCCCCAGGTCTTGATGGTGAACTGCCACGTCGAGGCATACAGGATTCGGGGATTGGTCGGGTCCATCGCGATCGCATACGCCCCGGTGTTCTCGTCGACGAAGAGGACCTTTTCCCAGGTCTTCCCGCCATCCTGGGTCCGATAGACGCCGCGCTCCGGCTGGGGACCGTAGCCATGACCCAGCGACGAGGCAAAGACGACATCCGGGTTGCTTGGATGGACCACGATCCGGCCAATCCGGCCCGTGTTCTCGAGGCCCATCTTGGTCCAGGTCTTCCCGGCGTCGGTCGACTTGAAGACTCCCCAGCCAACGGAGATGGTGCTCCGAATGAAGGGCTCACCGGTGCCGGCCCAGACCACATTGGGGTCGGATGGCGCGACGGCGAGAGCCCCGACCGACGAGACCTGCTGACCGTCGAAGATCGACTCCCAGTGGAGCCCGCCGTCGGTCGTCTTGAAGATCCCGCCGGACGCGGCCCCGGCGTAATAGACGTTCGGGTCGCCGATCACCCCGGCCACGCTCGAGACCCGGTTCCCTTCCGGGCCGATGTGGCGATAGGTGAGCTGCCCCAGCAGTTGGGACGAGACGAACGGCTGCGGTGGCGTCGTGGCCGGAGCCGGGCGACGCTGTCCGGCCACCGGAGCCGCGAGGATGGCGAGCAAGATGAACGGAGCCTTAAGGGAGCGAGACATTGCCACTCCAGTCGAGCGATTGTCCGAGGGTGTGACGAACGGTGAGGGCCTAAGCCCAAGAATACCGGACCGCGGGCACTTCGGCCAGCGATGGGTCGCGGAGCATCATCTGGCCCGCCACGGTCTGAGTGGGTACGATTCCGCCCCGGAGGGCAACATGAAAATCGCGACGTGGAACGTCAATTCGATTCGGGCTCGTCTCGACCGGCTGGTGGCATGGCTCGGCCGAGCCACGCCCGACGTGGTGTGCCTCCAGGAACTCAAGGTGGCGGACGAGGAGTTCCCGGTGGAGGAGGTCCGGGCCGCGGGGTATCACGCGGTCTGGCACGGTCAGCGGACCTACAACGGGGTGGCGATTCTGGCCCGCGAGGCACCAACGGACGTGGCCGTCGGACTCGATGGTGGCTCGGCCGACGATCAGGCTCGGCTGATCGCCGCGACGGTCAGCGGTGTCCGCTTCCTTTCGGCCTACTTCCCGAACGGGCAGGTCGTGGGCAGCGACAAGTGGGTCTACAAGCTCGAATGGATCCGGCGCCTGGCGGAGCACCTGGCCGCGACGTACCGTCCCTCGGACCCACTCGCCCTCTGTGGCGATTTCAACGTGGCCCCCGAGGATCGGGACGTGGCTCGCCCCGACGAGTGGCGCGAGAGCGTGCTGTGTCACCCCGACGCCCGCACGGCGCTCGAGGGCGTGCGTCGCTTCGGGTTGGTCGACACGATGCGGATCCACGAACCGGGGCCGGGACCGTACTCCTGGTGGGACTACCGGATGCTCGCGTTCCCGAAGGGCAATGGCCTCCGGATCGATCACCTATTCGTCACCGAGCCGGTCGCGCGCCGGTGTGCTCGCTCCTGGGTCGAGCGGGACGAGCGGAAGGGGAAGCTGCCCTCGGACCACGCGCCGGTCATGGCGGAACTGGCCGACGGCTGACGGGATGGTCGGTCTCGGCCGATCGAGGTCGAAGCGGCTCGCGGACAACGTACGCGGGAGGATGTCGATGCGGGGCTCGATCGGGATCGTGGCGCTGGGATGGTTCGGGGCAGGCCTGGCGGTGGCGCAGACCGGGCGGCCGGTCGACGAAACGGCATTCGCGGCCATCCGATCGGTCGGCGAAGCGCGGTTCCGTCCGGATGGAAGTCAGGTGGCGTTCGTCGCCGGGTCGGTCGATCTGACGGCCAACGCCAACCGGAGCGAGATCCTCATTGTGGCCACCGCCGACGGCCGGATCCTCCACCGGTGGGCCGGTTCGAGCCCCCGCTGGTCGCCGGACGGGCGCCTGGTCGCGTATCAGGCCAGCCGGGACGGGAAGAGCGGGATCTGGATCCGGGATCCCGGGTCCGGGGCCGATCGGTTCCTGGTGCCGACGCCGCAGAGCGATTCCTGGCTCGGTCGCGGAGCGGCCAAGAACTTCGAATGGTCGCCGGACGGACGCTGGATTGCGTATGTCGCGGCCGAGCCCGCGGGTCCGTCACCGACGAGCGACGTCAAGGTGTACTCCCGGATCATGTTCAAGACCCGGACGGGTTTTGCCGACGATCGCCGGACGCACGTGTGGGTGGTGGCCAGTGCTGGCGGGGAGCCGCGCCTCCTGACGCCGGGCCGATTCGACGAGCACTCGATTGCGTGGGCGCCGGACTCCCGCCGGCTGGCGTTCGTGAGCGACCGCTCGGCGGATCCTGACAACACCTTTGCCAACGACCTCTTCGTGGTCGATGTCGCCTCCAGCGAGCTAACCCGGATCACGGCGACCGCCAGCGCCGAGTTCAGCCCGGTATGGTCGCCGGACGGTCAGTGGCTGGCCTACGAGGCCTGGATTCGGACCAACAACACCAAGGACAGCCCGGCCGAAGACACGAAGGCCTACCTGGTGAGCGCCGCTGGTGGCACACCTCGGCGGATCGCTCCTTTGCTCGACCGGCGGATCACGGAGGTGTCCTGGCACCCGTCGGGCCGGTTCGTCTACTTCACGGCAGGCGACCGCGGAGCCAACGTCATTTATCGCGCCGGCCTGACCGATTCGAACGCCGCCGTCGTGGTGGGGGGAAAGGCGCAGGCCCGGGGGATCGCGTTCGATGCGGCCGGGACCCGTCTCGCCTTTTCGAGGACCGAAACGACCCGTCCCGCCGAACTGTTCGTGCGCGATCTGGCGACCGGCACGGAACGCCAGTTGACCACGCTGAACGACGACTTCCGCCGGCAGTTCGCCCTTCAGGACGCGGAGGAGTTTTGGTTCACCAGCTTTGACGGAACCCCGGTGCAGGGGTGGCTGATGAAACCGGTGGGGTTCACCGCCGGCGGTCGTTATCCGCTCATCCTCAACATCCACGGGGGGCCGCACGGGGCGTTCGGCTATTCGTTCTCCGATCGGGTTCAGCAGCAGGCTGCTGGGGGCTATGCGGTGCTCTATCTCAATCCGCGTGGCTCGAGTGGCTATGGACAGGCGTTTTCCGACGGGTCGCTTCTCAACTGGGGCGGTGGTGACTACCAGGACCTGATGATCGGACTCGACAGCGTGATTTCCCGGAACGGCTGGGTCGATACCACTCGGCTCGGCGTGACGGGTGGGAGCTACGGTGGGTTCATGACCAACTGGGTCATCACGCAAACTCACCGGTTCAAAGCGGCCGTGGCGAGCGCCAGCCTCAGCAACCTGATCTCCTTCTACGGTACCTCCCTCTACACCGACCTCGTCGAGGCCGAGTTCCGCGGGCTGCCGTGGAACAACTATTCGATGCTGTGGCAGTGGTCCCCACTGGCGCACGTGAACGGCGTCACCACGCCGACGCTGTTCCTCCATGGCGAGAACGACCACGACGTCCCGATCACTCAGGCGGAAGAGATGTACACCGCGGTCCGGAAGCAGGGGGTCGAGGCGACGCTGGTCCGGTATCCCAACGAGGGGCACGGGGTCCGGCAACCAGGACACGTGGCGGACTACAATCGCCGCCTGTTGGATTGGTTCGATCGATACCTCGGCCGGAGGTCGGCCACGCCCTGACGGGCCGACCTCTCCTTGGCGCGGGCCCTCAGCGGACCGTTGCCAGCCAGTCTCGCACGGCGGCGTCGAACGCCGCCGGCTCTTCCAACTGCGGCGTGTGGCCGCTCTTCTCGAAAAACACGAGCGACGCCTTCTCGAAGGGAAGCGGTCGTCCCTCCCAGAGGGTCGGAGGGACGACGTAGTCGAACCGGCCGAGGGCAATCAGGGCGGGCGGCGCGTTCGGGGCGATCGTCGTCGGGAGGCGAAACGGCTTGGTCGCGTCAAAAAGCTGGAAAACGACGGTGGGGTTGGGTTCCATTCCTTGCCACAGGGCGGAGGCGTCGTAGGCCGAGTCGGCCCAGTAGCGGGCACCGTTCCCGACGTAGGCGGCGATCATCGCCGCGCCGGCCCCGAGTCGTGCCACGGAGTCAGGGACGATTCGAAGCGGGTTCGCGGCATCGAACGCCTTGCGGCCGGCGCTGGCGTGTTGCGCCCAATACGACGCCGTCGCGGCGGCAAGGGTCGAGTCGAAGGTCGGTGGCGCGCCGATGGCGATGACGCCGGCGGTCCGCTCCGGATGGGCCAGGGCATAGGCGAGTGCCACCGCCCAATGCATCGAGTGGCCGACCACGATCACCCGATCGAGACCCAGCGCCGTCCGGACCGCCTCGATGTCGGCGACGGCCCGTTCCACCGAATACTGCCCCGCCGTTGCCGGCACCCGATCGCCCAGGAACCCGCGTTGGTCGACATGCACGCAGCGAAGCTGTTGTTTGAAGCCGGCCGAGAACGTCCTGGGGTAGTAGAGGTGGCTTCCGAACACCAGGCAGGGTCGGCCGGTGCCTTCCACCAGGTAGGGCAGGGACACGCCATCGACCACGACGGTGCCGGAGTCCACCGACGACGTCGGCAGCGGAGCCGGTTGCTCCTGGCAGGCGGCGACCCACAGGGCGAGGGCTGGAAGCAACGATCGGCGTGGCATGGTGGCCTTCCTGTGAAGTCAAAACCGGCCTGCGGCTGGCGCCTCAACCCCAGCGACGGTGGGGTCATTCTCCGACATCAAGAATAATCCAGCCCGGGTATTCGAGTGGCGCCGGGGCACGGGATCCCGGCCGCCCGGCGCTCAGAATTCGGCCGGGGCTGCCGATACGAAGGGGTATGCCGACTCGATACGACTACGACCTCCTCTGCATCGGCAGTGGTCCGGCCGGGCAGCGGGCCGCCGTTCAGGCCGCCAAGCTTGGGCGACGGGTGGCCATGGTGGAACGGCGCCTGGCCCTCGGCGGCTCCTGCCTTACCACCGGGACCATCCCGAGCAAGACCTTCCGGGAAGCGGTGCTCCACTTTGCCGCGCTCCGCGATCATCCCGAGCGAACCCGGTTTGCCCGGTTCGACTACCGCCCGACGGCTGAACAGCTGCTCGGCCGGGTGGAGCAGGTCCGGCGCGACGAGAACTCGGTGATCGAGGACCAGTTGGGTCGCAACGACGTCACCGTGCTCCGGGGCCGGGCCGAGTTCGTCGATGCCCATCGGGTGGCGGTGACCAACGAGGAAGGGCGCCGGGAGGTCTCGGCGGCCCGCTTCCTGATCGCGGTGGGGACCAAGCCGGCCGAGCCGCCGGGCGTCCCCGCCGACGGGCAGCTCATCGTCACCAGTGACGACATCGCCTGTCTCCAGAAGATCCCCCGGACGTTGGTGGTCGTTGGCGCTGGAGTGATCGGGATCGAATATGCTTCGATGTTCGCGGCGGTTGGCGTGGAAGTCACCGTGGTGGATCGGCGCGAGCGGCCGCTCGAGTTCCTCGATCACGAAATCACCGACGAACTGATCCACCAGATGCGCCGCCGGAAGGTGACCTTCCGGCCCAAGGAAGCGGTCGAGAAGCTCGAGGTCATCGAGGGGCGAAAGGTCGGGGTGCTCCTCGAATCCGGCAAGCGGATCGTGACCGACATGGTGCTCTTTTCGGTGGGCCGGGTCGGCGCCACCGACGAACTGCAGCTCGGCCGAGCGGGTCTCGAGCCGGATGATCGCGGCCGGTTGGTGGTCGACGAGCGGTTCCAGACCAGTGTGCCCCATATCTACGCGGCTGGCGACGTGATCGGCTATCCGAGTCTGGCCGCCACGTCGAGCGAACAGGGCCGGCTGGCCGCCTGCCACGCGTTGGGCGCCCCAGCCCACCCGATGGCGCCCCATTTTCCGATCGGGATCTACGCTATTCCGGAGATCTCGATGGTCGGGGAGCCGGAGCATGTCCTGACCGAGCGGAAGGTGCCCTACGAAGTAGGGATTGCCAGGTACCGGGAGATCGCCCGCGGTCAGATTCTCGGCGATGGCGACGGGCTGCTCAAGCTGCTCTTTGCGCGGGACGATCGGCGGCTGCTGGGTGTCCACATCATCGGAACCGGAGCCACGGAACTGCTCCACATCGGCCAGACCGTCATTGGCCTGGGCGGCGGGCTCGACTATTTCCTTCGCACCGTATTCAACTATCCGACCCTGGCTGAGTGCTACAAGGTGGCGGCGCTCAACGCCTCCAACAAACTGCTCCAGGCCGATGAGTGGCCGTCCCATCCGGCCGACGCCGTGGCCGAACTTCCCCGGGTTACCCCAGGGGTCCTGCCCGGAGCGACGTACTAGCGCCCAGCGCGCGGTACCCTTCGTCGGTCGGGGCCGTTATGGCCATCGACCGGTGGTCCAATCCGATCCGCTTTCCCTCTCCACCGCCGCCGGATCCCGGTGGCCTCTGGTCGATCCTGGCCCGGGCCCACGCCGGGGCTCCGATCAGTCCCAGACCCCCCCCGGGGGCGGGTGGTCATCGTGGGCGGAAGCCGGTTGCGTCCCTCGCGGAGAGGCGGTAGCGTAGAATGCTCATAAATAGCACCGTCGTCTCATATTTTGAGAAGCGCACTCGCGGAGTCGGCCATGATCGCGTTCCACAACGTGAAGGTGTTCGATGGCGAGTCGGCCGACCTGCGGCCCGGAACCGTCGTCGTCGACGGCGACCGGATCGTTTCAGTCGGCGGGGCTCCGCCCCCACCCGGCGCCGAGGCGATCGACGGTGGCGGGCGGACGCTCATGCCGGGTTTGATCGACGCGCACATCCACGCCTACGCCATGGACGTCAACCTCCAGCGGGTGGTCGCCGCTCCGATGACCCTGTTGTCGCAATGGGCCAACGGGATGCTGCGCAAGATGTTCGATCGGGGGTTCACCTCCGTTCGGGATACGGGCGGAGCCGACTACGGGCTCTTCCTGGCCATCGAGCAGGGACTGGTCCCGGCGCCGCGGCTCTTCTACTGCGAGAAGGCCTTGAGTCAGACCGGAGGCCACGCCGATTTCCGCCATCACCACCATCACGACCCGGCCATCGACCACCTCGTGCTGTGCGGATGTGGGGTCGCCAACGCCTTGGCGTACGTGGTGGATGGGGCGGATAAGATCCGCCACGCCGTCCGCGAGAACATCCGGCGTGGGTCCTCCTTCATCAAGCTGATGGGATCCGGCGGGGTCGCCTCGCCGAGCGACCCGCTCGACCGGGCGCAGTTCTCTGACGACGAGATTCGCGCCATCGTCGATGAGGTAGAGCGGGCCGGGGTCTATTGTACCGCGCACATCCACCCCGATCACGCCCTGAAGCGGGCGATTCGGCTGGGGGTCCACTGCATCGAGCACGGGACCCTCATCGAGCCCGACACCGCTCGGATGGCGGCCGAGCGGGGGACGTACATCGTCCCGACCATGGCCATCGTGACCGCCCTCGCCAAGGAAGGGAAGGAACTCGGGTTCCCGCCCGAATCGCTGGCCAAGCTCGACCAGGTCAAGGACCAAGCGGTGGCTCGGCTCCAGCATATGAAGGACGCGGGGGTCAAGGTGGGTTTCGGCACCGATCTGTTGGGCAAGCTCGAGCGATACGAGTGCAGCGAGTTTGCCCTCCGGTCGAGCATCTTCAGTCCGGTCGAAATTCTCCGGCAGGCGACCTCGATGAACGCCGAGATCATCGGTCAGAAGGGGAACCTCGGCGTGGTCCGGCCCGGTTCCCTGGCCGATCTGCTCCTGGTCGACGGCGATCCGATTGCCAACCTGACCTTACTGGAGCGGGACGGCGCGGCGCTGTCCGTCATCATGAAGGCGGGTCAATTCCACAAACGGACGATCTGACGCGATGAACCAACCGCCTGTTGACTTCGGTGCCGCTCTTCGGCTTGCCAGCGACGCCTGGGAAGAGGTCCGCCGCAGCCCCTTCGTCCAGCAGAGTCTGGGCGCCCCCCTGACGCGTCTCCCAGATCTGTCCTTTGCGGAGGCGGCCCGGCGGGCCGCCGTCGGGAAGGACCTTCTTGCCCGCCTCGACGGGATCGAGATCGACCGCCTCCCGCACGATCTTGCCCTGACCCTTCGGCTGGTCCGCTTCCGCGCCACCACGTGGTCCCGCGAGGCGGATTGGTACTGGACCGTGGTCGATCCGATGGGCATCGGCTTCTTCGGGTTGTTTCTGCCGACCGCCTACTGCGGTGGCTTCCTGTTGACGACGATCCGCCCGGCGCTGGCCTCGTTCCGGTTCGACTCCGCTGGCGACCTCGATCGATACCTCGCCCTGATCGCGGATTACGCCCGGCTCGTTGATCAGATGACCGAGCGGACGGTGGGTCAGGCGGAACGCGGCATCGTCATGCCGCGGCCGCAGTTGGCCCAGGCCACCGCGCTGGTGGCGGGCTTGCGGGCCCAGGCGCGTGGGCTCTGGGCCGTTGCGCCGGACCGGCTCGGCGCCGTGAAGGGGGCGGGGTTCCTGACGGAGATCGGTCGCCGCCTGGAGGCGGAGGTCGAACCCGCGTTCGATCGGCTCGCGGATGCCCTCGGCGGCGAGTACGCCGCGCGTGCTCCGGAATCGGTTGGTATCGGGCAGTACCCTGGCGGCCAGGAGGTCTACGCCGAGCTGGTTCGGCTCCACACCACGATGGACCTCACGGCGGAGCAAGTCCATCAGCTGGGTCACGAGCGGATGGCCCGAATCCAGGCCGAGATGAAGGCAATCCGCGACGAAGTCGGGTTTACCGGGGACTCGAAGGCGTTCCTGGCCCGCCTCGATCAGGATCCACGGTGGCGCGCCGACACGTCGGACGGGGTGGCCGCCGTATTCCGGCGTTATATGGAGCGGATCAAACCCGCTTACGCATCGGCGTTTGCCGCGGGGCCGAATGCCGGGCACGACGTGGCGCCCCTGCCCGAGGCGCTCCAGGCGTCGATGACCTTTGGCTTCTACGATGTGCCGAAGCCCGGGCGGCCGGTGGGCCTGTATCTGTTCAACCCCGCCAACCTGACCAAAACCTCGCTGTTCACGGTGGGGTCGCTGACCTACCACGAGCTGATCCCCGGGCACCATCACCATCTCGCTTCTCAGCAGGAGAACCGCGGCCTTCACCCGCTTCGCGTCCACAGCTTCGTCAACGCCTTCAACGAGGGTTGGGCCGAGTACGCGGCCACCCTGGCCGGCGAGCTGGGGATGTATCCGGAGCCGGAGGAGCGCTACGGCCGGCTCGCGATGGACGCCTTCCTGACCTGCCGGCTGGTGGTCGACACCGGGATGAACGCGCTGGGTTGGACCCTGGAGCAGGCCCGCGCCTACCTTCGAGCGAACTCCGCCATGGCCGAAACCGAGGTTCGGTCGGAGACGATTCGCTACTCGTGCGACATCCCAGCCCAGTCGTTGGCCTACAAGCTGGGTGACGGCAAGATGCTCGAATATCGGGATCGGATGCGCGCCCGGATGGGCCCCCGGTTCTCGCTGCCGACGTTCCACGCCGCCGTGATCGATGCCGGTGCCCTCCCGCTCCCCGATCTTGACTGGCACCTGGAGCGCGAGACCGAACGCCTCCTCGGCACTCGATGACGGCCCCGACCAAGCCGTGGGACCTCTATCCACCGCGTCGGCGGTGGTCCTTTCTGGCCGTCCTCTTCCTGGTGTCGACCTCGAACTACGTCGATCGGAACATCATCGGCGTGCTGCTCGAGCCGATCAAGCGGGAGTTCGGCGTCTCGGACACGATGCTTGGCCTGCTGACGGGGTTTTCGTTCGCGGTCTTCTACGCCACCCTCGGCATTCCGGTGGCGCGGTGGGCGGACCGGGGCGACCGCAAGCTCATCCTGACGGTGTCGCTCGCGGCCTGGAGTGTGATGACCGCGCTCTGCGGCATGGCGCAGTCCTTCGTCCAGCTGGCCCTGGCGCGGATTGGGGTGGGCGCCGGCGAGGCGGGCGCGCTGCCACCGGCCCAGAGCCTGATCGCCGACTACTACCCGCCGGCGGAACGGGGCAAGGCGCTCGGCACCTTCATGATGTCGTCGATGGCCGGGTACGTCCTCGGTGTGGTGGTCGGTGGCCAGATTGCCCAGGCGTACGGATGGCGGGCCGCGTTCCTCGTCGTCGGCCTCCCGGGTCTCGCGTTGGCCGTGATCACCTATCTCATGCTCGACGAGCCCCGGAGGCTGCCTCAGTTTGCGGTCGCCGCCGCGGCGGTGGAGCCGCTTCGGACGTCGATCAAGGCGTTGGCGGCCAAGCGGTCTTTCGTCGACATCACGATCGCGATGGTGCTCTACTTCCTGATGGCGTACGGCGCTTTCGTCTTCACGGTCTCGTACCTGATCCGGAGCCACGGACTCTCGGTGGGTCGCGCCAGCGCGATCTTCGGCACTGTTTCCACCGTGACGGCAGTGATCGGCAGCCTGGTGGGCGGCGCGCTGGCCGATCGGTTGGCCCGCCGGAACATTACCTGGCTGGCGCGGCTCCCAGGCTGGGTGCTGATCCTGGCGTTCCCGGTCTACGAACTAGCCTTCTCGGTCCGGTCACTCCCAATGACGGTGGCGGTGCTGGCCGTTGGGGGTTCCCTGTTGACCGGGGCCATTCCGTCGATGTTCGCCGCCCTCCACGCGGTCTGCGGGTCGGCTCGTCGAGCGATGTCGGTGGCGGTGATCTTCTTCTTCGCGAATCTGATCGGCACCGGGCTCGGGCCGATCATCACCGGGCGGCTCAGCGACTCTTTTGCCGCGAGCGCGGGGCCGGCCGAAGGCCTCCGGTACGCGATGATGATCGTGATGGTGGCGTTTCTGCCGGCCGGGTGGTTCATGCTGCGGGCTGCCCGCAACCTGGAGCGGGATCAGGAAGTCTGACCGGGTGCGAGGTCGGATCGACAATCGGTTACTGGGGCATTTCTGCTTTCTCAGGGAGACTCTCGTGTTGCGAACCGCAAGGGCCGGCCTGATCGGCGCGGCATTGATGGGGACTTTGACTCCGGTTCGGAGCCATGCCCAAACGGTGACTCGAAGCGACTACGACGCGGCCTCCAGCCTGCTCGAGGCCAACCTTCGCGGCCTGGTCAAGAACCAGGCGGTCGAGCCCCACTGGATCGGCGACCGGGGGAACTTCTGGTACCGGCGGGACGAGGCCCGTGGGACGAGCTACGTCCTGTTCGACGCCAGGAAGCGCACCAAGACCCCCCTGTTCGATCATGCCGCCATGGCAGCGGCCCTCGGCGGAATCGTCGGGCCGGGGTCCGCGCCGACCGCCGAGGCACTCGGGCTTGCCAACGTCGAGGTGACGCCCGACCTCCGGCGTCTCACCGCCGTCGCCGGCAAGAAGACCGTGGCGTGCGACCTGAAGCCCCTCCGCTGTACCGGCGCCGACCTGATAGCCCCCGAACCTGGCCTCTTGCCGTCTCCCGACGGCAAGCGGGCGGTCCTGGTCAAGGACTACGATCTGGTGGTTCGGGACCTCGCCACCGGGCGGGAGACGGCGCTGACCTCCGATGGCGAGCGATACAACGCCTACGGGAGCCTCACCGATCAATCGCTGATCACGATTCCCCGCCGGAAGTCCGGGATGGTGCTTCCCCCGATGGGGACCGTCTGGTCCCCGGACGGACGGTACCTGCTGTCGCACCGGGCCGACGAACGCCGCCTGGCGGTCAATCCGTTCGTCGAGTGGGTGCCAAGCGACGGCGGACTCCGTCCGGTGCTGCATGAGATCCGATCGGCCTTTTCCGGCGACCGGGAGCGGACGGGGTCGACGTTGTTCGTCTTCGACCTGGACACGGGCC